>CAYPOI010000017.1:13424-38944 GCA_964412365.1 uncultured Chitinophagales bacterium
ACGACGGCACGGCGACCGTGACGATCTCCGGCGCCACCCTCAGCGGCATCCAGGCGTTGATTCCTCTCGGACGTGCCGGTCAACCGGACGAAGTGGCTTCCGCTGTTCAATTCCTCGCATCCGATGCGGCGTCCTACATCACAGGCGTCGTTTTGCACGTGGATGGTGGAATGGTGATGTAAATGGCTCGACCTTGTACATTATCTCAAACCAAAGTACTTTAAAACCGCCTTACGAAAGGCACAAACCAAAAACCTAACAGGGTAAATTCAACATGGCTAATGACATTGAAGCAAAAGTAAAAGCAATCATCGTAGACAAACTGGGCGTCGATGAGAGCATGGTAACGACCGAAGCGAACTTCACAAACGACCTTGGTGCCGATTCGCTCGATACGGTTGAGTTGATCATGGAATTGGAAAAAGAATTCGGCGTGAGCATTCCGGATGAAGATGCTGAAACCATCTCCACCGTAGGTGCCGCAGTGTCCTACATCAAAGGAAAAGTCTGATCGAATGGCTGGCAGACGAGTCGTCATAACCGGCATCGGGTCCATCACACCCCTCGGCCTGAACACTCCCGATTTCTGGGATGGTCTGGTCCATGGGCGTAGTGGCGCTCGACCGATCACGCACTTCGATGTCAGCCAATTTCCGACGAAATTCGCCGCACAACTTCCCGATTACGATCCGGTTCGATTCTTCGACGCCAAGGAGGCTCGGCGCATCGACCTGTTCACTCAATATGCCCTGATTTCAGCCGATGAGGCGATAAAAAGCTCGGGTATTGATTTGGATGGGATCGACCGGAACCGGGTCGCGGTTTTGGTGGGAACGGGAATCGGTGGATTTCAGATTTTTTTTCAGCAAGCTTTGGAATTCAAGGAACGGGGGCCAAGAGGCATATCCCCGTTCTTCATTCCGATGCTGATTCCAGATATCGCCGCTGGCCATATTTCAATCAAATATGGATTTCGTGGGCCGAATTTCTGTGCCGTATCGGCATGTGCGACCGGATCCCACAACATCGGCCTAGCCTATGATTTCATCCGTCACGGCACGTCTGATTATGCCGTCTGTGGTGGAACGGAATCGCCGGTCTCCGAAATGAGTGTCGGCGGGTTCAATGCCATGAAAGCGATGTCGACTCGAAACGACGACTACGAGCATGCCTCGCGTCCGTTCGATGCCTCCCGCGACGGCTTCGTGCTCGGGGAAGGAGCTGCCTTGCTGTTCCTCGAATCGTATGACTCCGCTGTCAAACGGGGTGCCACCATGTATGCCGAAATTGTGGGTTATGGCTTTTCGGCCGATGCTCATCACATCACCGCCCCTGATCCGGATGGAAATGGCGTGATTTTGGCCATGAACGAGTCTTTAAAAGCCGCTGGCATCCGTCCTGAAGACGTCGATCACATCAACATGCATGGAACATCCACGCCATTGGGGGATGCGGCCGAGACAAACGCCATCAAAAAAGTGTTCGGCGACCATGCGTACAAGATGAACTTGAATTCGACGAAATCGATGACAGGTCACATGCTTGGTGCGGCTGGCGCGGCGGAATCCGTTGCGGTCATTTTGGCGTTGCATCATGGAATCGTGCCACCAACCATCAATTTCACGACTCCGGATCCTCTCTGCGACCTAAATTACACCGTGAACGAAGCTGTGCCCCGCAAGATGACGTATGCCATCAACAACGCCTTTGGCTTCGGCGGTCACAATACATCTGTTGTGTTCAAAGCGATTGAAGGCTAAAGACGGTATCATCGCCCAATTCTGGGCTCTGCAACGAAAAAAAGCTCTTGAACCAAGAGAGAAGGCGGTTATCGCCCGCATCGAAAGCATGGTAGGCACGTGGATTCAAAATCCCAATTTGTATGCCATGGCCTTGCGACATCGGTCCAAATTGGTGGAGAGTGATTTCCAAGATCATGAGAGTTACGAACAACTCGAATTCCTCGGCGATGCCGTATTGGATCTCATCGTGGCTGAACTCATTTACAACCGATATCCTACACAGGATGAAGGCTTCATGACACAGATGCGGTCTCGGATTGTGCGCGCGGAGACTCTGGCACGATTGGCCGAAGGGCTCAAACTGGCCGAAGTCATCGAAATCGGGGATCGCGTTCGCGATCAAGGCATCGAAACCAGTGTGAATGTGATGTCGGACATATTCGAAGCGCTCATCGGTGCGTTATATCGCGATCGAGGCTTCGATGTGGTCTTTGAATTTGTAGAACGCGTGATTTTAAGCGAAATTGATTTCAGCAACATCGAGCAGGAACGTGAGAATTTCAAGAGTTTGCTGCTCGAGTATGCGCAATCCCGCAAACTCGGAACGCCCACGTACCGGACGTCTGCAGTGGAGGGGCCCGATCATGAACGAACGTACACCATCCAAGTGCTGATCGGCACAGATGTTAGGGGGACGGGTACCGGAAAAAGTAAAAAGAAAGCAGAACAGAAAGCTGCCGAAGAAGCGTTGGCTTTTTACGGTCAGTCCATACCATCACTATGACGAACAAAACGTTTCGAATCCAAGCCGCCGACACATCGCGCTTGGCTTCTGTTGATTTCTCCACCTTGCGCTTCGGCGAGGTGTTTTCTGACCACATGGCTCAGGTCATCTTCGACAACAAGACGTGGCAGCAGGGCGAGATCTTGCCATTCGGTCCGATCACGCTGAGTCCGGCGGTGAGCGTGCTTCATTATGGTCAGGCGGTATTCGAAGGCCTGAAAGCGTTTCGTTATAAAGACGGCCGTATCAATGTGTTCCGTGCCGACCGCCACTATGAGCGATTCATCGCCTCTTGCGAACGGATGAGCATTCCAGCCCTTCCACGCGAAATCTGGTTCGAAGCGATCGACACGTTGCTGACGATGGACAATAACTGGGTTCCATCCGACCGATACAAGAGTTATTATATTCGGCCGTTCATCATGGCGACCGAACCTTATCTGGGCGTCCGGCCATCGACACGGTATCGGTTCATGCTTATCGGCGGACCGGTAGGAAACTATTATGCCGAGGGCATCAAACCCGTCAAACTCACCACGATGCCGGATTATGCCCGTGCCATGCGTGGTGGAACCGGCAGTGCGAAAAGTCCGGGAAACTATGCCGCAACTCTCAAACCCTCGTTTTTGGCGATGGAGCAAGGATATGCGCAAGTGTTATGGCTCGATGCCGAGAAACGCACCTTCGTTGAGGAAGTGGGCACATCCAACATCTTTTTCGTGATCAATGGCAAACTCATCACTCCGGCGCTGACCGATAGCATTTTACGTGGTGTGACGCGCGACAGCGTGCTCACCTTGGCGAATGATTTCGGGATGGATGTGGAAGAACGCGCGATTTCGATCGATGAAGTCCTTCAGGCTGGAAAAGACGGCAGCTTGACCGAAGTCTTCGCATCCGGAACCGCTGCGGTGATTTCTCCTGTCGGATTGATGCACCACGCCGGCAAGACGATCGAGTTGGACATGGTTCGGATGGGTCCGGTCGCGCAACGGTTCTATGATACCATTACAGGATGGCATCATGGCGATGTAGCCGATTCTCATGGCTGGGTACGGTTGCTAGGGGAGCCACTATGAAGGCCTATCACGATCTCGTTTCCCGGGTTCTGGAACAAGGTGAACGCAAACACAACCGCACCGGCGTCGATACGATTTCTTCGTTCGCCGAATTCTATAAAGTGGATCTGGCGGAAGGATTTCCACTACTCACAACCAAGAAAGTGCATTTCCGATCGGTCATATTGGAACTGCTTTGGTATCTGAGAGGGGAAGACCATATCCGTTGGCTACGCGACGACAACAATTGCCATATTTGGGACGCATGGGCAAAAGAAGACGGACATGTGGGTCCGATTTACCCCGTCCTTTGGCGCAATTTCCCGGTTGGAGATCCCTATGAGGATCCCAAGGAACAGGTCCGCACCTTCGATCAAATCAAAGAAGCCATTCACACGCTCAAGACGAATCCGACCAGCCGTCGGATCGTGGTCAGCGCGTGGCACCCTGGAATGATCAAGCACATGGCGCTTCCGCCATGTCACATCTTGTTTGTGTTCAATGTGAGCGGGGGTCGTTTGAACTGCCACCTTACCCAACGTTCGGGCGACATCGCCCTTGGCATTCCGTTCAATCTGGCTTGTTATTCGGCGCTGACGATGGCGATCGCGCAAGAAGTGGGGTTGAAGCCGGGTGTGTTCGCTCATACCATCGTGGATGCGCACATCTATGTGAACCATATCGAAGGACTGAAAGAACAGCTTAAACGTGAACCCAAAACGCTGCCCACGTTGTCCATCACAAAAAAAGCGTTGGACGACCTCACCTTTGATGATTTCGTGCTGAGTGGATATGATCCAGATCCCGGAATCAAGTTCGAGGTCGCTGTTTGAACCTCGTGCTGATCGTGGCCCATGACGAGGCTATGGTGATCGGTAAGGATGGGAGACTGCCATGGCATTTGCCTGCGGATTTGAAACACTTCAAAGAAACGACGATGGGAAAACCCATCTTGATGGGTCGCGGTGTTTTTGAAGAACTGAACGAGAAACCCTTACCGGGTCGTGAAAACATCGTCATATCGTCCAAAAAGTGGGATTCTGTTAAAAGTTTCACGACAATCTCGGCCGCATTGGATTATCTTAGCCATCACGATACCGTGTTTGTGATCGGTGGAGCAAAACTCTATGCCTCCATGATGGATCAGGTGGATTCGATGGTGGTGACGGAGGTGCCCGGTGTACACGATGGAGACACGTTTTTCCCTGACTACAGACCGGATATCGGACGAGTATGGATGGAGGTTTCCACTCGTGAAACCGATGGATTGACAGTCAAGGAATATCGTCGAATACCGAAGGTCGCACCGAACATCTGAACCATGCAAGAGAAGGTCGAAAAACGGGTTTTTATCGGCATCGCATTTGCGGTACTGGTTCTAGGGCTGATTGCCTGGGCGAGTATCCGTGGCAATAATCTGATCGGTGAACATCTGAATGAAGTGACTCGGACGCAGCAAATCGTAGCCGAGCTCAACGATTTGCTCATATTGGTGACCGACATGGAGACGAGCGAACGTGGATTTGTGATCACCGGCGATTCCACGTTTCTAGAACCCTATGAAAACGCGAAGCTCCGGATAGATGCCCGGCTTGTCTCGTTCTACAGTCTCATTCGGGATGAACAAGCCCGGGCGTACATGGATTCGTTGCGGATACGGGTGTATGCCAAATTTGAAATCATGGAATCGACGATTCAAGCGCGGCGTTTGGAAGGATTTCAACGCGCGGTGGATCTGACCAACAGCGGTGTTGGAATGGATGCCATGTCGGATGTGCGCGAGGTTGTCCAATACATGCAGAAGCTCGAAAACGATTATCTGAACGAGCGCCTCATGTTGGCCGACGCGTCTTTCCGACGGTCGTCTATCATCATCACTGCGGAAACCTTGGTAGCGATCCTCCTCATCCTGATCGCGAGCTTCATCCTCTACAACGATATCAAGGCCCGTAAGAAAGTGGAAGCATCGTTGCGGATCGAACGTTCACAGTTGGAGTCTCTGATTCGAAATGCGCCGATTCCGATGATGCTGTTGGGTGATTATCTGAACATTCTCACATACAGCCGTCGGTTCGGAGATGATTTCAAGCCCGATGGAAAACTGGAAGCGAATCGGCCATTCCCGGAAGTCTTTCCAGATCTGTATCGCAGTTTCAGAGACGGCTTCATGGACGCCAGAAGCGGTCATGATGCGATCAATCCGGAAGCCACGATTTACATGTCAGACGGTACGGAACGGTTCGTCAGCTGGATGATTCATCCGATGCCTGGTGATGACGGTCAGAACCGCTTCATCTTAGTGGCTTATCGGATCGACGAATTGGTTGAAGCCCGAAAACGCGCCATTGAAGCAAGCGAGGCGAAGAGTAGCTTTTTGGCCCGAATATCCCATGAATTACGCACGCCGTTGAACGCCGTGTTGGGTTATGCCCAGATTTTGCAGAAAAGCAAGAATTTGGCCGAACAGGAACGTCAGTACGTCGGCACGATGTACCGAAGCGGTCATCATCTTCTGAACATGATCAACGACATTTTGGATATCTCCAAAATTGAATCGGGCAAGATGGATTTGCTGGAAGTCGACTTCAACCTGCCTGAATTGCTTCAAGATATGCAGTCGATGTTCAATCTGAAGTGTGTAGAGAAAGGCATCAAACTGATATTGGATTTTCCGGATCCTATGCCGGGCGCGGTTGTGGGTGACCCAAACAAACTGCGTCAGATCCTGATCAACCTGCTTGGAAATGCCATTAAGTTCACCACATCGGGCAATGTGACCTTGCGATTGCGGTATTCGGGTGCCTACGATCTCCAATTCGACGTGGAGGATACAGGTCCGGGCATTCCGAAAGATGCGTTGGACTCCATTTTCGATCCATTCAACCAATTGAAAGGGAAGTATCAGGAAGGAACAGGCTTGGGCTTGGCCATCAGTCGTCGACTATCGGAATTGATGGGAGGCAGCATCCGTGTGAACAGCGAAATCGGCGTCGGTTCCACGTTTCATGTCGAGATACCGCTCCGAGCGTCAACCGCGGTGTTCTCTGGAAGTCGACAACATCCGAAGCAGATTACCCGACTCAAGCACGCCGAATCGCTCACCATCCTGGTCGTGGATGATGTTCCTCCGAACCGGGAAGTGGCCAAAGTGATGCTGGAAGGAATCGGATTCAAGGTGTTGGAGGCGGAGAATGGTCAGGAAGCCGTGGACCTGTTCGCATCCAACCCATGCGATCTCATCTTGATGGATATCATCATGCCGGTACTCGATGGCGTTGGAGCAATGTTGCAGATTCGAGCCATGGAAAAAGGGAAGACCACTCCCATCATCGCACTTACGGCAAGCGGTTTCGAAGGAAAGAATGTGGAGCTAAAGAAGCAAGGCTTCACCGACTATGTGCGAAAACCTTTCTATGAGCCTGATTTGCTCGAATTGATCGGTACGTTGACCGGCGCTGAGTACGAGTACGAAGACCAAGAGCCCTCAGAAGGTGGAAGTGATGTGGGAGTGGACGATATCGTGCGATATCTTCTTACTTTCACAAAGGCCGATCAGATTCGTCTACGTGATGCCATGGAAGAACAGGATTTCGACGTGATGTTGGATATTCTGAGCCATGGCGTACCATCGGAAGCGGATCAGTCTGTTGTCAGTATGTTCCGTTCAGTTCTTGAACGGGCCGATTATTTCCAACTCACCCAAGTAGCCAAACGTTTTCAGGATGTCTGAACCGGTACTCCCTACCATTCTCGTTGTTGACGATACCCAGCAGAACGTGCAGGTTCTCACACAGATGTTGAGAGGTAAGCAATACAAAGTGCTGGCCGCTTTCAACGGGGAAGACGCGATCGCCTTGCTGTCGCGCAAAACGCCCGACCTGATTTTGCTCGATGTGATGATGCCGGGAATGGATGGTTTCGAGACCTGTGCCGAAATCCGCAAAGAGCCGGCCTACAACGACATTCCTATCATTTTTCTAAGCGCGCTGAGCGATGTGGAAGCCAAAGTGAAGGCCTTGGAATCGGGCGGCGTGGATTACATCACCAAGCCGTTTCAGCAATTGGAGGTACTGGCCCGCATCGAGTTGCATCTGCGGTTGCGTCAGTTGGAATTGGAACGCCAACAGAATGTGATCCGTCTGGAGAAGATGAACATTGAGAAGGACGAAGTGCTGGGCATCATCTCGCACGATATGCGCAACCCGATTGGTGGCATCATCGGAATCTCGAATTTTCTGAGAGTGGATGGCCCGGTGGACGAGAAGGAACTAGCCGAGATGCTCGCGCTGATCGAATCAAGCGCGGAGCGATTGCTGCTGTTGGTCAATGATTTGTTGGATATCGCCCTCATCGAAGCCAATTCCCTTCAGCTGACTTTCACCAAAACCGACATCGGCGCTTATGTGCATGATGTGATGCAGCTTCACAACGCCACAGCCAAATCGAAAGGGGTGACACTCACCATGATCGAGAAATTGGAAGGCGTGAAGGCGGAAGTGGATGTAACCAAGTTCTCGCAGATCATTGGTAATCTGATTTCAAACGCCATCAAATTCACTACCGACGGCGGCACCGTGAAGGTGGAAATCGGTGTGAATGCCGACGACCTGTCGCAACTCCAAGTTCAGGTGATCGACTCAGGGATGGGAATACCCAAAGAACTGATGCCCAAATTGTTTGAAAAATTCGGCGCTCAACGCCGGGGTACATCGGGTGAAAAGGGCACAGGGTTGGGAATGCCCCTGATTAAACGGTATGTTGAATTGCACAATGGCACCATTACGGTGGAGAGCATGGAAAAAATAGGTTCGACCTTCACCGTGCATATTCCGATGAACCAAACCAAATGAGCGACGAATCGATTCGTGTTTTATTGATTGAAGACAATCCTGGTATCTCCAGGCTTGTTGAATTCAAACTCTCCCACGAGAAAATGAAGGTCGTGGTGGCCGATAATGGCATTACTGGGTTGTCAAAAGCCAAAGAGATGATGCCCGATCTGATCTTGCTGGACGTGATGCTTCCTGGTATCGGTGGTTTCGAAGTGCTTCAAGCCATACGCGAGGATCCTCAAACCAAGGATCTCAAGGTGATCATGTTGACGTCCAAAAATCGCGAAGAAGATTTGGAAAGAGGGTTTGCGTTGGGTGTGCTCGAATACATATCAAAGCCGTTCAAGCTCGGTGAGTTGATGATGCGGATCGACCGAGCCCTGGAAAAATAATGTTCACGGGCACCGAATCCGACGCCATCCGGTTTGTGTGGATTGTCGCTTCTCTGCTTGCCATCCTCTCCCTGTATCTGTTGTTTTCATCCGTGATCGTGCGGATCGCGTCGCGATATGTCGACCGTCAGAAGGAAAAGCGCAAAAACCTGTATTACGGGTTTATCATCGCCTATATCACTGGGGAAACCGACGATACCCATAAGCTTGAGAAGAAGATCAAATCGGAATTCGACATCGATATCTACGTGGATATCATCGCCGACATGATGACCCAATTGGACGGAATGGAATACCCGCGACTGCAAAGCCTCTTGGTTTTGCCTGTGGTCAAATCCCATTATTCGGAACGGTTGAGATCCCGGATTGTGAACAAGCAGACAGAGGCATGCCTGTATTTTGCATTGATTTTGGATGTGAGCGATGACGAACGGGCTTATTTGCGTACCTATGTGACATCATCAAATGCTTTGCTGGCCCATGCCGCCGCAGCGGGACTTCTCTCCTCGAACGACCCCTCCATTCGATACGAGGCGGTACTAAACATGGCTCGAAAGAAGCGGATCTCCAGATTGGCTCTGCTTGAAATGCTGTACAAATTTCATAACACGCATGTCGATCAATACGAGGAGGAAGCCGAGTTCCTTTCCGATCTGCTTGCAGATACCACCATACCTGGAAACAATATCGGAGTGGTGATTCGTGGCATAGCGGATATCGGTTATTCACCACTTGTGATCACGTTGTATGATTTCCTTGAATCCGGTTACCGTTCAAATGAAGACGATGTGGTGGATGGATTGATTTACGCGATGGGACGTTTTCAATTTGGTCCGGCGGGGGATTGGATGATGGAAACTACTGTTTCTCACCCCAATCCCCGTATTCGTCGGGCCACGGCACATGCTTTCGAAATCTTCAATGATCCACGATTTCTGCCGAGCCTGTTGATTCTCGCCCACGATTCGGAGTTGACGGTGCGCATCCGGGCGATTTTCGCGATGGTTGCCATGGGTCCGGAAGGTCAGGCCCATCTCGATCAACTGTCCGAACAGACATCCGATCTGCAAACCCTCATCCGTAGTATCCGAAACGAAATGGAGACGGTATGAGCGGGTTCATGGACTACCTCAGTGTGGCGATCATCGGGTATTTCCTGACCATCAACTTGGTTTATCTGGTGCTCATTACGATATCCTTCTTTTATATCCGCCAGCAGATGCGGGAAAAGAATGTGTTTTCTCTCGAAGGCTTGTTTTCCTCCAATCTGTACAATCCGATCAGTATTCTTGCGCCGGCATACAATGAAGAATCCACTGTGGTGGCATCGGTACGATCGTTGCTTCAGCTTCAGTTTCCGAACTATGAAGTGATCGTGATCAACGATGGTAGCAAAGATCGGACGATGGATGTTCTGATTGAGAACTTCAAGTTGAAGAAAGTGGACCGGTATGTGCCGCTCATTTTGTCGCATAAGCCCATCAAAGCCATCTACAAATCGGATCTGTATCCGGAGCTGCTGGTGGTGGACAAAGAGAATGGGCGCAAAGCCGATGCGCTCAACACCGGTATCAATGTGTCGAGGAATGATCTGATCTGTTCGATCGATGCCGACTCGGTGCTTGAGCCCAAGGTGCTTCAGAACATGCTCAAATGCTTCATCGAAGACGATACGACCATCGCCGTAGGTGGCATCGTGCGGATCGCGAACGACTGTGTGTTCGAGGACAATGTGATGAAGGAAGTGCGCATCCCGAAATCCTTCTATGCCCGCATCCAAGTGGTCGAATACTTGCGCGCGTTCTTGTTCGGCCGTGTGGGATGGGATTATCTCGACAGCCTTCTCATCATATCGGGTGCGTTCGGACTCTTCGATCGCCAAGCCGTGCTCAAGGTCGGCGGTTACCTTCACGACACGGTAGGCGAAGACATGGAGCTTGTGGTCCGCATGCATCGTTACCACCGAGAGAAGAAGATTCCATACCGTGTGCGGTTTATTCCAGAACCGGTTTGCTGGACGGAAGTGCCAGAAGATCGCGCCGTTTTGGCACGCCAACGCAACCGTTGGCAACGTGGTTTGGCCGACACCTTATGGCGTCATAAGAAAATGATGTTCAATCCGCGATACGGTCGACTCGGATTCTTCGCGATGCCCTTCTTTTTCTTCATCGAAATGTTGGGACCCATTGTGGAAGTAGGCGGTTACGTGTTCTTTTTCCTGTCGTGGGTGTTCGATGCCCTGAACTTGGAATTCGCATTGGTTTTCCTCGCCGCATCGATCCTGCTAGGGATGGTGTTGTCCATCGCATCCGTGCTTTGCGAAGAGTACACCTATCGACGCTACCCGAACATTTCCCACATTTTCATCATGTTTTTCTACGCTCTGGTTGAGAACTTTGGATATCGACAGATGCATTCGTGGTGGCGATTGATGGGCTTGGTCGATTTTGTGAAAGGAAACAAATCGTGGGGGGAAATGACAAGGAAGGGGTTCGGCACCCAACAAACGGCAGCCGCAACACCTGTCGTGAAAGTCGCAAAGCCTCCAATGACGTTTCCGTTTGGATTGTTTTTTCTCGCCCTGTTCATCGGATCCGGAGTGGCCTATAAATATCGCGAGGCGATTTGGCCGGTGGAGCGCTATGAGGTGGAGTTCAAGGGTGCGGATACGTTGACCACCCAATCACGAATTCAACAAGCCCCGGCCTTTGAGTCCATGCTTCAAGAACCCGAAACCCCGGAATATCATCTTGTGTTGGGCACGTTTCGCTCTCAGGCGAACGCCCTTCGTTTTCAAGCTTCGTTAGGGTCTCTTCGAGATCGTTCAGAGGTGACCACGTCTCAACTTACATCGGGTGGTCAAGTCTATCGAGTGGCCTTGGGTCGACAAGATAAGCCATACATGACATGGCGCCTTCGTAAGAGTTTCGGCTTCACAGACGATCAGTTCCCCGACGCCTACACCGCACGGATCGAGTAAGATCAGAACCGCGCCGTCACAGTGATACCGAGGCGTTGAACCCAGTATTGGTCTGCAGCCTGGGTTGTCGTGTTCAGAAGCGTGCTGTACAGATAGCCGGCTTCGATCAGAAGGTCCTGATTGGCCGCATAACCGACGCGAAGGTCAACCGCATAGCTGAGCTCCGGTCCGCTGATTGGAGCGCCGTACGGGGCTACGGTTTGCAATCCGAGGTTCGCCGTGGATTCTGCAAAGAATCGTGAGGATGCGGGCCTGTAAGCAGAAATCAGCTTCGCTGTGGTCGTGTTCCACCATTTGGGCGCGAAAATGCCGCCGGTGGGATCGTCTTTGAGGAAGGTTGTGAATCGAGACGCGGCGCCAGGGGTGAGGGTGAAGTCTCCGGATTGACGACTCCAACTATAATCGAGGGATGCGGTTGCTGTCTGGTTGCCGATGCTGATCGTGGCGAGGGTCGCGGTGGAGACCAAGGTGTGGGCGCCGCGGAGGAGGAGGTGTGTGGCGCCTAACTCCGTCAGGCTCACATGTCGAGCAATCAAGCTCGGCGTGTCGAATAATCCGTACCGGTTCGAATAGAAGATGATGTCGGTGAATCGAGCCGACATCGAATACGAAAGGTCCATTTTCGAGCTGCTAGGGTAGTATGTGCCACCGATCAACGCCGTATAGCGCTGGTATTGGGCACCACCCAGCATCGCGTACGCTTGCTCATCGGTATTGAATCGTCCGGACAGGCTGTTCACAGCAGTAAACCTCATTTGGGCGGTCACGTCCGGCCTCCAACCGAACTGGAGGCGTTCGCTGAACAAGTTGGCTCGGTTTTCATCTGAATCCCAAGGCATGATGATGGATGTGATCGATTCCGGTTTCATGCCTTGTTGAATGCTGCTACGAACCAATTTGGCGATGTCGTTCGTGGGGTATCGGTTCAGAATGGAACTTGTCTGGACATACGCTGAAGTTAGATCGCCACGATAGAATGCGACTTGTGCCAAACCCGCGAGTGCATCGGCGTATTGCGGGTCCGATTGTTGAACCCGCCTGTAGAGGGTTTCGGCGGCGTCATAATCCCCATCCCATGAATGGGTTCTCGCAAGCAGGATTACCGCGTCGGTGTATTCGGGATACTCACTGGTCAATGCCCGGAGTTGGACGATCGCGGATCGGAAATCACCCGACCATGCTGTGACTTGCGCTTTTTTGAATCGGATATCCGCATTTCCTGGGCGTTCGATCAGTCGGGCATTTAACAGTAGGATGGCCTGTCCCCAATCTTGGCGTTCGATGAAAATGGTGAGGGAATCGGTCTGAGCAAATGCCGGTCGTAATGACAGCACGAGCATCAAAACCAACAAACCGGAGCGCATCATGGACGAAGTGGTTTTTCGATATGGTAGAGAATATATCGTCCGTCTGGAAAAGGAAGAAAGCGGGTTCGCGGGGCGGTTTCAGGAAAAGTGCCTTCGCCTTTTCGGACTACCATAACATAGACGGATCTCGCCGAATTGCAAAACACTTCGAAGTACCCGTCTTCATTGGCTTGGATGCGGTAATGGTCGGCTTGTGGTTGGATCCACCAAACATCAGTGAGGGCATAGAAAACGATTTCGTGTGTGTCGATAAGGTCTTTTCGCAGGAAACCGCCCATCAGCATGTCGTCGCGATATGGAGCCACATCAAACCGGATGGGTTCTTCTCGCTCGAGAGGTTGGCGGATGGAGTTGAAATAGCGACCGCCTACAGACAAGCCGACGGATTGGGACCACAAGCTTCGACGTCCGTCACGGCCTTGAATCCATACGCGCACGGAATAAGATCCTTCATCCAAATTTCGAACACGATACCCATTTGTTTCGGTATCGACCCATTTGATATAAGGGATGCCGTCGTCGATGCGTGCGATTTCCAATCGATAAGAAACGGCATTGGAATCTGGTGTCCAAACAATGTTGAAGCCACGGAACATGTACCCTTGCGTGAATTGCTCGCCGGCTTCGGGCGAGCGGATGACGCTCGAAAGATTCATAACCGACCCGGATTCGAACTGGATGTAGTCGCCTTGCAACATCATCCGTGTATCGCCTTGAGACGAGCGCCACGATGCGGAACCGCGATCCATCGCCACGTGTGTGCCTCGTATGGAACGATTGAGCCAGGCTTCGTCGCTATCGCCCGGCAGACGCGTCCCGAGTGTGAGGATGCCGTCGGTTGTGGTCAGAACCGATGGAACCCGTGGTGACCCATTGAAGCGCTTGTAGGAGAGCTCACCATCCCGGATATAGATACCGCCTTTGAACTCAACATCGGTCGTTGAATTCAGAAACAGACTCGCTTCACCGGAAAAAGAGATTAGGGCTTGTGAATTCTCAGCGGTGCGGATGCGATCACGAGGCTGAATGATTTCGTCGGTGACGATGGGCACCCAGTCGGTAGTGCCTTCCGACAAACGAAACACTTCTCCAGACACGTATGTCAATGTCGCAGGAATCGGATCTGGCACGCTACGAAAGAATGGGGACGAGTCGGAATTCAGCAACCACCAGATGAGCACGCCGCCCAAGAGGGTGAATAGAAGCAAAATCCATACATGCCATTTTTTCATTCCCCAAGGTAAGGGATTGCCAAAATGGGTTCCGTTAAAAAACCTTCACTTCCTTCAGATGGACCACATAGGGCTTCCTCACAGATTGCGTGAGAGCTTGGATGCTTCGAGTATCGGCTGCCTTGGAAAATTCGACAACGGTGTCGGGTGGGTCAAACACAAAGATGCTGTCATTCTCATACCGATAGGCTTCGTTCACAAGGTTGTCTTGGAACAGATAATAGCCGATCACAGACGTTTTGCCGCCGGTTACAGCTTGGGTATCGGCTTGGGCTTGCTCCCATTGAGCTTCGGTCAAATCCTGCTTGAGGAAGGTCGTCCGAAAAAAGCGACGCTCCAAAAAACGCTTGCATAAATCCGATAGGATCGCGTCTTTCTCATCGCACCAATATTTGATACTCATTAGAATATCATGATCATCGAGCATGAGGTATCGGTTGATCACCGCTTCGCTCAGACCTTTGGTGGCGGAGGGGGACTCGATCAGAAACCATTCCAAAGCGGGAGAGGTCATCTGGATTTTTTTTCCTGCACGAACCAAGTCACTTGCGCGCAATATGACGGCGCGAAGCAGCTTGTCGGCACTCAGCACGGTTTTATGCTGATACACTTGCATATACATGAGGCGCCGGGCGGTGATGTAGTTTTCGATGGCGTAGATGCCTTTTCGCTCGATCACCATCTGACCTTTGCGTACCCGCATGGTTTTGATGATGCGATCGATGCCGATTCCGCCTTCCAATACACCAGTGAAGACGCTGTCGCGCTTGATGTAATCGAGTCGGTCAATGTCCAATTGCGAGGAGATGAGCTGATGAAGAAACGCTTTCGGGTGCTGATTCGTGAAAATGCGGATCGCCGTATCCAAAGCGCCATCAAACTCGATATTCAGCTTTTTCATCAGAGCGAGGGTCATCATTTCATGATGGAAGTCGCTAATGAGGGTATTCTCCAATGTGTGGGAGAATGGTCCGTGGCCGATATCATGCAAAAGGATTGCGGCCATGGTTCCTTCCATCTCGTCGTTTGAAATGGTGGTGTTCTTTTCTTTCAGGCTCGCCAAGGTTCGCTGCATTAGGCCCAATGCACCTAAGGCATGCGAGAAGCGGGAATGTTCGCTGCCTGGAAAAACCAGATAACCGAGACCAAGCTGTCGGATGCGGCGCAGTCGTTGCACATACGGATGATCGACAAGACGAAGGATGAGCCCTTTCGGTACTTGGATGAACCCATGGATGGGATCGGTAAAGACTTTGTAGGATGACTGGGCCAAGGGGAAGTGGGATAGGGAAACAAAAAAGTCCGCAAGAAGCGGACTTTTTTAGCAAGACAAAGAAATGAAAAAAGACTAAATCAGCCGTTTTTGCGGTTTTGGATATCCAAACGCACTTCTTGTGCAATTTTCTTCAGGTCTTGAAGGGCTTTGCGAGCGCGGGTACCTGCAGTTTTGTTGTCTTTGTTGTAGAACTTGTCTAGATCACCATCTAGCTGGTCGACCAGTGCTTTGATTTCAGAAAAACGACTCATGATTCACTCCAAAAATTAGTTTGAGTTGTAAAGAGATTAACAGGAGCTAGGCTCTCAGTTTCGTTGAAGCTACCGATAACGGATGCATCAGTCAATACAAACCCCCCAAATTCTAACAATTAAAGGCATTTATTTCGCAATCAGAGGATGTGTCGAAGGTTTTTGCCGGCCGGAACCGTGGGCAGGGTGGTGCTGGATGCGAGTACGACCGGATGGGTGTAAGACTTAAATTCATCCGGTATATCTTGTATAAAATCAATAGGTTGCTCCCAAGAATAATGAGTCTGGCCTTCGCGTTGCATCACGGAATCTGCCTCGGAAAGACTGAAAATCACGACATGATCGGCTGGTATTTGGATTTCAAGGAATCGTGTGAGTTCGGAGAGCGAAATCGGGGTCGATTCGCCATTTTCACCCTCAATCAAGGTGGAAAAAACCCGAACCGTCTGCGTGGCATAGTCATGGAGACGGGTCCGATCGAGGTTGAGTTCCCCGTTTTGGCGTCGGATCAACCCGCGCTGATCGCCATGCACACTGCTGCACGACACGCCATAATCGGCGAGCCAAGTCACCAGTTTTCGATTGATTTCCCGCGCCGCGCGCACACTCGCATCCGCTCGGAAGAGTCCGGTTTGGATCAAGGCATCCGTGTAACGGTCGGAGGCATGGATAAGCATGACATCCGCCTGTTTCACTTGCTTAAGCCCGTGCCCGAACGATTTCATAAACAAGGCATTGCCCATGTGGGCGTCATCGAGAACGATAAGAAGCGTCATTTGCGTAGAAACTCACCGGTGAAGGTGTAGGGAAGGAATTGATTTACTGTGTGCGCGGATACGGTGAGGTCGGGATGATGCATGAACACATCGGCCTGTGGATTGTGTTCCGCCAAGACTTGCCGACATGCCCCGCACGGACTGATGAAATCTCCCTGGAATGCCGTGATGCGCCATTCCAACGGCTTTCCGAGTCCATGCGAGATGAGTTTCGATAGGGCGATGCGCTCGGCACAGAGTCCCTGCTGCCAATCGGCCACTTCCACATTCACACCGCTGATCCAGCCATTTTCGGTGCGAACAAGCGCCACAACCGGGAAACGACTGTGCGGCACCACGGCGATGTCCTTTAGGCGAAGGAATTGGGCGTTCAGATCATCCACTTGAATCTTCGGATCCACGAACCGACCGTTAGGCTGCTCCACGACCTGCACCGGATAACCGAAACCCATTGCGGGCTCCATGTTCACTCCTGGCGGGATGAGGATGGCAACGGGCTCCACGCCCTCAGACATGCATCCGAACACGGCGGCTTGATACGCGCTGATGGTGAGCGGAAAGGATGCGTTTTCGATCCGCACGCCCGGATACCAACGCATGTTGTTGCCTACAGCGATGCACACGTCTGGAATCCCTGAATAGGGGACATACGCCCGACTACGGAGGGTATCCCACAGACTCATGGAACCAGGCTTCGAAAGACTTGGTCGGCCACGGCTGCGCGTACCCGTCCGACACCCGATGCGGTGCCTCGATACGGATAGGTGCGATTGGTGAGCACGATGATGGCCAGATTCTTGTCTGGATCAATCCAGAAACTCGTTCCGGTGAATCCGGTGTGACCGATAGTGTTCGGTCCGGCCAAGGTTCCGGCGGATGAATAGCCGCTGAGGGATTTCATGTCGAAACCGAGTCCGCGGCGATTACCATCAGCAGTCCGAGCAATGAAAAGATTCACGGTTTCTTCTTTCAAGTAGCGGATGCCACCATAAGTTCCTTTATTGAGGATGAGCTGCGAGAAAATGGCCACATCCCGACCGGTGGAAAAGAGTCCGGCATGACCCGCGACGCCGTCCAGGAAATACGCTCGCTCATCATGCACCGCACCATGCACCCACATCTTACGGTAGATGGTGTCGTGCTCGGTAGGCAGAATGCGGTCGAAGAACCCGGCTCCACGGCGCATCGGGTTGTACATCGTGGAGGTCATTCCCATTGGCGCATAGAAGGTCCGGTTCAAGTACACATCCATCGTGGTACCGGTGAGTTGGTCGATGATCGTGTTCAGCAGAATCATGCCCAAGTCGCTGTAGACATAGCGTTCGCCGGGTTTGTTCACGAGAGGCTCGTTGCGGATGGCGTTCAGAATGGATTCCCGTGTGCGAAGCGAATCGACGTAGACACGGAACGGTGGCAAGCCGGATGTATGTGTGAGCACATGACGGATGGTGATCATGGCTTTGTCTCCCGTTTTGTATTCGGGGATAAAGGTCGCCAAGGGCTCATCGAGCTTCAGCTTGCCCTCATCCACCAGTTTCATGACGGCCAAGGTCGTGCCCATCACTTTGGTGATGGAGGCGAGGTCGAACATGTCGCTGGAGCGGACGCGCTTGCGCTTGGTGTAATCATGATATCCGAATCCGGATTCATAGGCGATGATGCCGTCTTTGATCACAGTGACGGTTGCGCCGGGAAAGATGGAATCGCGGATGGCCTGATCCATGATGGTACGGATGCGCGCAAGAGAATCGGTCACAAGGCCTGCGTTTTCGGCCGCATCAACACGAAGCATGACTTTCGGGATGGTGAGTCCGTCGCCGAACACGTATTGCGTGCCAGGGATCGAGATCGGCAAGCGCCCGTCGATCGTGCTGGCACCAAACAGTGCGTGGGTGGCCGCATCCACCTGGCTTTGCGTGTTCGCCCACGCCAAAAGGTGGACATCCGCATCGGGAAGATCTACCACGATATAGGGATTGCCGAAGGATATCAGCACGACCGGCTTTCCGGTGGCTTTCAGGCGCTTCAGGAAGCGGCTTTGGGCATCGGTGAGGGAGATTTTGCCGGATGAGGTTTGCAAGAACACGAACGACCCGACCACGATGATATCGGCATTGGCCGCAGCCGAAACAATTGAATCCAAGTCTTCGGCTTTGCTACGCTGGTCGTAATACCAGAATCTGATGTCGGGATGGTAGTTGCGCAAGGCACGGGAGAATCCAGCGCCTGTGGTGCCGGAACGGTCGTCGGCAATGGAAACCGCCAATACGCGACGGAAGCGATCGGTGCGCAAGGGAAGGATGTCGCGATCGTTTTTGATGACGGTGATCGAGCGCAAGGCCACTTCATCCGCCACACGTTGATACGAGCGCGTTGCGATGGCTTCGGGCAGGGCGTCGAGGTCGATAGGGGTGCGATCGAACAAATTCAGTTTTTTCTTCCATTCCAGAATGCGGCGGACCGATGCGTTGATGCGGTCGAGAGACAATTCGCCACGTTCGACAGCTACGACTGCCGCATCTAGACCGGATGTGACATCGGGCGGAATCAGGAGCATGTCGGCGCCGGCTTGTATGGCTCGAACCAGCGCTTCACCTGGGGAGTAGTGCTCCGAAATCCCTTCCATTTCCAATGCGTCTGTGGTGATGAGGCCTTCAAAGCCCAAGGAATCACGCAAGATTCCGGTCAAGATGTTCGGATCTAAGGTTCCTGGGAGTCCGGGCTCAGAACCAAGTTTCGGAAAGGCGATATGGGCGCTCATCACGCTTTCCACACCGGCGTTGATCGCGGCACGGAAGGGGACGAGTTCGACGGAATCCATGCGCGCCCAATCGTGGGCGATGACCGGGAGTCCGATGTGCGAATCTGTGGCCGTGTCGCCATGACCCGGAAAATGCTTCACGGTTGAGACCAAGCCCGCATCCCTAACGCCGCGGATGAATTCGAGTCCGAATTGGGTGACCAGCTCCGGATTCTCCGAATAGCTGCGTGTGTTGATCACAGGGTTGGCCGGATTGTTGTTCACATCCATCACCGGAGCGAAAATTTGATGCACACCCACGGCTTTGGCTTCCATGGCGGTGATGTAGCCTTTCATGTAGTCCAATTCCGGATCACGCGTGGCGGCGACCGCCATGGCCGGAGCGAAGCGCGTGGTTCCATTGATGCGCATGGCCGCGCCGAATTCCATGTCCTGGGAAATCCATAGTGGAATCGGGCTGATGGCTTGCAGTTTGTTCGTGAGAATGGCTTGATCGTAGATGTTGCCACGCGAAAAGATGAAGCCCCCGATCTGCTCTTGGGTCACCATCTGTTCCACACGTTGATATCGGTCGGAATCGAGCGACTGAAACTCACCATAGGCCCAAACATGCATCATCTGAGCGATTTTTTGGCGCGTCGTCATGCTAGCCATCAGGCTGTCGATGTCGACGTGCTCACTCGCTTCGGGAGTGTCGAACCCAAGGGAAATAATAGTTCCAGTTGAACGGGGTGTGCAAGACATCCCCAAGAAAAGAACGACGATTAGAAGACGAATCATGGAATTAAATAGCATTGAAGATCATGCGGCAGGCCCCAAGAGCCGGATCGGCTTTTTTGGTGGCCCAAACCGCATCGGGACGTAACGAATTGACAGCCGTTTTAAGGTGATCTCGAAATACCGGAGCATTGAACAGGCCTCCGATCACCGAAATCGGGGTTTTGTCCAGGCCCAATGCTTCCGCACAGATCGCAATTTGTGCGGCTAGGCGGGATGTGTTTCCTTTGAGGATGTCAAGGCTCACCGCATCCTTATCCTCAGCGGCTTGAATCACCAAAGGAGCCAGTTTGGCGGGAACCAGGTCTTGGTCATACACTTTCTGAATAAGCACATCCCGCGAGCGGATGTCGAATTCTTTGGCCAATAATCCGGTGAGAATCGTGCTTTCGCCCCCATCCAGAGCGGTACAGATCGCAAAGAGTGATTCTTGTCCTAAGCGATACCCACCAGCCGGATCACCGATCAGGTAGCCATATCCGCCGGCGCGTTCCCAACGTGAGCCTGCCCGACCCAACACCATGCTTCCGGTTCCGGTGATCACCAAGATTCCATCTCCGTTATTGAAGGCGTCGGCATGAGCGATATGGGCATCGGATGTGACCAAAATTGTCCATTGCGGATAAATCGAATTCAGCGCATCGGTGAGGCGCTCCTGTTCGAAGGTACGGCCACCGCCGGCAACGCCAAGGCACAATCCGCGGATATCCCACATGGGATGGGAGATGCGCATGGTTTCGACCAATCGCGTGACACCCGCCACCTGGTCTTCCAAAGGCATCATACGGGCGTGAATAGAAGGACCCGAGTCGCGGTAGACTTCCTTCAAATGCTCGTTGACGGCAATCAATGTCGATTTCGTGCCGCCTGCGTCAATCCCTAGCAGAATATTCATTTCGTGGTAGCAGGATGTAAGGTCATGGTCCGGATGTCGTCCGCATCCGAAATGGTCGAAGAATGATGGAAAATGCGGGTTTTGCCTGAGATCCACAACCACGTTTGGTCACCGAAGTGCGTTCCGAGAGGGTTCCCTGATTGGCCGGTTGGCAAGACGCTTCGACTGGATCGTAGGTCGCTCAGGTCCACAATGCGTCGAATACTCGGTCCTAAAGTCATTTCGTAGGGATTATGCCAATCGTATTGCCCATTGTTGACGGTTCGAGAATGTCCGGGAACGGAGTAAGGCCCTTTGCTCAATACATTGTCAAGCACAACCTTTAACACTCTTGATGCACCCGGTGCTTGGGCGGCTTCACGAAACAACGGCGGATCGAGTGTGATTTGATGCAGGTTCTCCCAGCGCCATTCCACCGGCTCGGTTCCGAATCGAGCCACGAGATCATCCAGGGTCTGTTTCATACTGGCGATGATCACCTCATCGCTGATCTGTCCCTGCTTGATGTGATGCGATATGAGTCTGGTCGGAAGATTTTGCATGCGGATGAAGTTGTCATAGGCCGCATCCCCCAACATCGGAAGGAAGGTGTTTCGCGTCAGGTTCATGAAAAAGGATTCGAAGATGCTTGCCGCAGTCGCACTTGTGGTGAATCGGTAATCCCAGTTGAGCAAATAGGGGATGGCGGCCATGATCAACGTGTCTTCCGATGTCTGCAATGCAGGCAAAATCAAGGGCGTCAATTCGCGAGCGTTCACACTCAATACATCATTCTGCAATGCCTCGAAATCGGCGGCATTGAACCGTTTCTTTTCCGACAAGACTTCTGTGATGCGCTGCTGTCTCGATTCCGGCTCCCAAAACGCCGTCAAATAAGGCGCATAATCTTTAACCGGCGGATTGTTCGCATTGCTGATGAAGCCCGATGCCGGGTTGATGATCTTCGGCAAATCCGCATAAGGGATGTATCCGGTCCAATGATCCAGCGGATCGGCGGCGTTTCTCAATCGGAGCGGCTCGCGACGGATCGGCTGATTGCCAATCGTGAACAAGCCGATGTTCCCGGTTCGATCGCCATATACCATGTTCAAGCCCGGAACGCCGAATCCGGCTAAGGCATCTTGGAATTCTTGAAAGGATGTTGACCAATTGATGCGGTAGATGGCCGATCCTTCATGGCTAACATCCTGTCCGCTCCATCGGAGTGCCAGCAATTGCCCTTCTACCAACGGTTTGTTGGGATAGATATCGTTGATGATGGGACCGAATTCGGTCATCCGGATTTCCAAGGCTTCCTGTCCACCTTCCTTGGTTTTGATGAGTTCGCGGATGTAGGTGAACGATGTCATCGAGTCGCTCAAATACTGGCTTCGATCCATCGGATTCACATCAATCTGGAAAAAGTCGGTGTTGTCCGCCATCAAACTCGTAAAACTCCATGCCAATTCATCGTTCTGACCCAATACCACAAAAGGTGCCCCTGCAATGGTCGCTCCAGCCACATTCTTTCCGTTTAGGTTCATATGGATTTCATACCAGAAGCCAGGCATGTCGAGTCCTAGGTGGGGATCACCGGCCAATAACGGATAACCGGACTGCGATTTCGATCCATCCACCACCCATGCATTGCTTCCGACCCCTGTTCCTTTGTTATTGAGGATGGATCTCATGCTCCATTCCGTATCCAAAAAGGATAGAAGCGTGCTGTCTTGGCTGGTGGGTCCGCTGCGAGGCCATTCGGGGATGAGGGCGTTCAATTGGTCTTCGGGAAGCCGGTTCTCCAAATACCCCAACATCACTTTGCTCCACCATCCCACATTCAATTCCCATCCCATCAGACGGGTGACACCAATTGTGTGCGCTGGCGTCCATTCCCAAGGCGTGATACCGGTTAATGAGTATTCGATGGGCAGCTGATTGCCGGCTTTTGTGATGTATTGATTGATTCCCTCACTGTAGGCTTGATAGATTTTCATCTGCTCCCCGCTGGTTTCAGCCTCGATCTGTTTGGCCGTGCGCATGAATCCCATGGTTCGGTTGAAGCGATCCAAGGGCAAGGCATCTGCACCGAAAAACTCGGCAAATCGGCCTTCCAGAACCAATTGCTGCAGGGTCAATTGCCACAGTCGGTCTTGCGCATGCACATAACCCACCGCGAAATAGAGGTCTTCCTCATTGGTGGCAAAGATGTGCGGAACGCCATAGTCATCCCAATGGATGGTGACGGGTTCGTTCAATCCGGGCAGCTCCACGGTGGCCTCATAATCGGGTTGCGGACGCACGATGGTCCAGTAGTAAGCCAATCCGATGACGCCGAAAAATAGGATGGCGAAAAAGGCGATATAACGGAAAAACTGTTTCATGAGGCGAAAAACCTTAAATTTTAGACTCAAATTTACACAGCTTGCACCCCGTGTCCGAACCCAAACTTTTTCCTTCGCCCGACGCCCTTCAATCACTCGCCGCTTCTCATG
The DNA here is from genome assembly GCA_964412365.1 of uncultured Chitinophagales bacterium. Lineage (GTDB taxonomy): Bacteria > Bacteroidota > Rhodothermia > Balneolales > HLUCCA01 > CAMTWZ01. The sequence continues at coordinate 37,022 of CAYPOI010000017.1, forward strand.
GAACTCCGCTCTATGTATATGATGAAGCCCGCATCCGTGGCCGATGCCGCCGCTTGAAAGCCGCCTTTCAAAATCAGCCTGTCCAATTGTTGTATGCGGTGAAGGCGAACGACAATCCTCATATTCTGAGAATCATCAAAGAGGAAGGATTCGGGTTCGACACCGTCAGTTTCGAAGAAGCCCTGCTTGGTTTGGCGGTTGGTGTGAAGGCACGGGACATTTTCTATACCGAGAACAACATGACCGATGAGGAGATGCATGAGGCGATCGGATCGGGCGTGTATCTGAACATCGGGTCGTATTCGAGGCTCGAAGCCTTTTGCAAAGCGGGCGGACAAGAATGCAGCATCCGTGTGAATCCGGCGATCGGCGACGGACATCATGCGAAAGTGGATACCGGCAACCGTGATTCAAAATTCGGAATCCGGTTGGACCTGATTCCGGAAGCCGTGGCCATGGCGAAAAAACATCATGTTCGCATCAATGGCCTCCATCTTCATATCGGAAGCGGCATTAAGAAGCCGGATAATCTGATCGCGGCGATGAAAACACTGATGTCGGTGGGCGACTCCCTTCCCGATTTGGAAAAAATGAACTTCGGAGGCGGCTTTCCGATCCCATACCATGACGGGGAAGCGGAATTCAACATCGAACAGTTCGCTAAGAAATCAGCGGAAATTTTTGCCGGCAGAAAACTGAGCTATGTGTTTGAGCCAGGACGATGGATTGTGGGTCCGGCGGGACTTTTATTAACGACCGTGAACACAGTGAAAGACCAAGGGCGCATCACGTTTTTGGGTACGGACACGGGGTTCAATCATTTGCTTCGGCCCGCCCTGTACGAGGCGTGGCACGAGGTGAAGAACGTGAGCCGGAGCGGCGCGTCGGCGGATCAAGTCTATACCATTGCTGGCAACATCTGCGAATCGGGTGATATCTTGGCGGAAGACCGCAACCTTCCGAAAACCGACATCGGCGATCTCTTGGCGTTATGCGATACCGGTGCCTATGGAATGACGATGGCATCGGGATACAATCGGCGTCCGCTGCCGGCCGAGGTATTGATTGGGGAAGAGGGCGTGGCGAGGGTGGTGCGGCCCCGGAAATCCGCACGACAAACTGTGAACGATTTTCTAACCGAAACCGGAGTGATTTCATGAATACCATCGAACATATCGCCGTCGTGGGCGGCGGAACCATGGGCAACGGCATCGCGCATGTGGCCGCGCAGAACGGATTCCGCACGACGCTCATCGACATCAATCAAGCCGTTCTCGACAAAGCGAAAGCGACGATCGACAAGAATCTGGGTCGCTTGGTCACAAAGGAAAAGATCACTTCCGAGCAGCATCAGCAAACATTGGCGCGACTCACATTCGCCACGGATCTCGCTTTGGCAGTATCGGATGCGGACTTAGTCGTTGAGGCCGTGAACGAAAGCGTGGAGCTGAAAAACAAGATTTTCAGGACATTGGATGAATCTGCGCCCACACATTCGATTTTGGCCAGCAATACCTCATCCATTTCGATCACGAAAATCGCGAATGCCACGAAACGTCCGGAACAAGTGATCGGAATGCACTTTTTCAATCCCGTTCCGATGATGAAGCTCGTTGAGGTCGTGAAGGGATACAAGACATCGGATGCTGTTGCCGAAACCATCCGCGACCTGTCTGTGAAATTGGGCAAAGAACCGGTCTTGGTGAATGATTATCCGGGATTTGTATCGAACCGCGTCCTTATGCCGATGATCAACGAAGCCATCTATTGCGTGTATGAAGGCGTAGCCACGCCCGAAGCCGTGGATAGCGTGATGAAACTCGGAATGGCGCATCCGATGGGTCCGCTGCGCCTCGCCGATTTCATCGGGTTGGATGTCTGCCTCGCCATCCTGAATGTCTTGTATGATGGATTCAAAGATCC
>CAYPOI010000018.1:0-38542 GCA_964412365.1 uncultured Chitinophagales bacterium
GGGTCAAGGAACTCGAAGAAGAAAATGCCCGGCTTAAGCGGATGTACGCCGATCTAAGCATGACCACAGATGTTGTAATTAACAGTTTGAAAAGCAATGAATTGGCATTTCTTAAAACGAGTTCCTTTTCAAAACTTCCTGGCATATATGCGTTCTTTTTTATCGGCGACCGTTTTCCAGTATTTGACGATGCCGTATCTAAGCACCAAATCATCTACATTGGCAAGACCGAATCAAGTCAAGAAAGACGCGACTCGAAAACACACTTTGCGAGTGGTAAGACAGGTAGTTCCACAGTCAGGAGATCTATCGGCGCGTTGTTGCAGCAAGAATATGATCTAGTTCCAGTACCACGGAATGCTACAGACTATCTGAATGGTCGACATAGCCATTTCAAGTTTGACGAACGAAGTGAGAACGTCATAACTCAGTGGATGCATCAGAATTTAGCATTGTCTTTTTTTGAATTTCCTCGCTCAAAGGAAGAAATTGAAGATTTAGAAACTAGGATCATCCAAAGGCTAGCACCTATTCTTAATCTCTCTAAAAACCCTAGTAATCCATATAAGAGCAAAATTCAATCACTCAGAAATAAATGCGCTTCATTGGCTTATGGGGGTAATGCTACCTCGACCATAACCTCTCCATTCGTCAACGATTTCGAAACCATCTCTCCCTCAACATCTAAAAACAGTACTATGGCAACATCCGGCAAATACACGGGCTTGTGGGCAAGACAACGTGATCAAATTCGCAACAAGATGAAGATTGCTGATTCAAAACAATCTATTCAATTGAATCGAAATGAGTTTATGAGCGTTGGAAATAGGAAAAACTTCTCTTTCAATCTAGAATTTCAGAATGGTTCAGTTTCAAATAATATTAGTGGTTCAGCAGTAGCCAGAGACTTAGCCGAAACCCTTATCAACTCAGCCGAAATTAGAGAAATACTAAAAACGGGTTACTTCAAACTCAGCATGGACAAAGCATTCTGTCTTTGGATTCAAAGACTTAATTAACCATGCTCTACTCTCTCGAACCCGCCCTTACCCTTACCGAATTCATCTCGGTGCTGAACAACTCGACCCTGGGTGTGCGCCGACCGGTGGATGATCCCGATCGCATCGCCAAGATGTTGGCCAATGCGAATCTGATTGTGACGGCGCGGGTGGATGGGAAGCTGGTCGGGGTGGCGAGGTCGATCACGGACTTCGTGTATTGCACCTATCTGTCGGACTTGGCCGTCGATCTGGCCTTCCAACATCAGGGCATCGGCAAGGAGCTCATCCGCCGCACCAAAAGCGAAACTCCGAACGCGAAACTCATCCTGCTATCCGCTCCCAATGCAGTGGGCTATTATCCGAAGATCGGTATGTCGCGCCATGATCAGTGTTTCGTGCTGGATGATATCAAAGACTTGGTTTAGAGATAGTTACTCCCACTGATATTCAAAGACTCTGGCGAAGCGTTGTATCAGGATGTTATGTTTTGTATGTTTTATATCAGTTTTAAGCTGATAATATGACTATGAAAAATAAATTCATTTCAACGAAATCGAACCAACTACTGAGCTACTTTCACGAACGTGGGCAAAGTAGTTTTGAGTCCGCTTCCGCATTCGAGGCACTTCCCGATTCCAAATCAAGTGCTGTGAGGGAGCTGTTGAGCGACATGACGAAGCGTGGGTTGCTGATGCGCCTGAAGGAAGGTCTTTACCACATCATTCCTTATGAACAACCCGCCGATGCGTACATGCCCGATTGGCATCTGATCGCAGAACCATTGGTCGGCAATACCCCGCATTACATCGGGTACGTCTCAGCTTTACAGATCCATGACCTGCTCACTCAACCTTCGCTCAAAGAACAGATTGTTGTGGCAAAGCAGATGCGTCCGGCGGAAATCCGCATCAAGGACATCCCCATTCAATTCATTTATCACAACAAGAAGCATTTTTTCGGATCGACGAAAATGTGGATCGACAGCTTCAATAAAGTTCAGTGCTCCGATCTCGAGAAGACGTTTGTCGACTGCCTGTTCAAGCCGAACTATGCCGGCGGAATCGTAGAAATCGCAGGTGCTTTGTTCCGAGCGAAGGATCGCATCCGTTTCAATGTCTTGTTGGATTATGCCATCCGATTTGATTCACAAGCCGTGATCAAACGATTGGGTTTTCTTTTGGAAATGATGTCGATTCAGAACGACATTCTCAATCACCTTCAATCCATCAAAACAGCATCCTATGTGTTGTTGGACACGGAATTACCAGCTAAGGGTCGGTATGTCCAACGTTGGGGAATTCACCAGAACATAGAAACGGATAGCATCAAGTCCGCCATTTACACATGATCAAGCCTGGGGAAATTCAGCAAAAAGCACGGAACGTTGGGGTACGGGATCAACAGATCGAGAAGGATTATGTCCTCTCTTGGATCCTATCTGGCTTGGCGCAGCACCCGGTATTGGCAAAAATTCTTGTATTCAAAGGTGGGACGGTATTGAAAAAGGCCTACTTCGAAGACTATCGATTTTCCGAGGATCTGGATTTCACATTGGTTGGACCTGAAACAGACAACGATGCCATTCTAACCTCTTTTGAAGAATCATTCAGGTGGGTGAGAGATGAAGCAAACATCCCGCTATCAATATCTGAAACAGAGTCGACCCAACATGGATTGCACTTCTACATTGGTTATGTTGGCCCGCTTGGCGGACAAGGAAACAACAAACGTGTGAAAGTGGACATCACTCGAGACGAGAAATTGGTCTTCGAGCCGACATTAAGAGCACTAACTGCAGGTTATAGCGATTTAGAACCGCATCAGCTTCTATGTTACTCTCTTGAAGAAATTCTCGTCGAAAAAATGAGATCCGTCATGCAACGGATGCAATCGCGGGATTTTTATGATATTTGGTACTTGCTGGATGTGTGCGGATTGGAGGTTCAGTTTTACACAAACGAATTCAAAGCGAAGTGCACACCCAAAGAATTGGATCCTTCTGCCTTCCTGAACAAGCTGAACGAGCGAATACCGCAGTATCGAGGCCGTTGGGATAGCTCCTTGTCGAATCAAATCAGGGATTTGCCAGATTTCGATCAGGTGGAACGTGATGTCATGAGGCAACTAAAAAAGGTGACGTTTTGAAATAGCTGATTCCTTGGCTTTTCGATACATTCGGAGAGTTCATAAGGAGACCATCACATGACGCATCTTACTAACATCCACCCGGGCGAAATCCTTCGCGAAGAGTTTCTTCTTCCTCTTGATATAACGGCGTATAAATTGGCCAAAGAGACGTTCATGCCTCAGACCAGAATCAGTGAAAAAATACTTCGGCACCAGCGCGAAGTTTTGGTTAGGTCTTCAAGATGATTATGATCTCGAAGAAGAGAATCATGCGAAGGAAAAAGAACTGAATGAAATCATACCTTTGAACGCCGCTTAATTATATCATCTTTAACGATCAGCACCCCATGCAAACCATTCTCGGCTCCGGCGGAGCCATCGGCATTGAACTGGCCAAAGCCTTAAAATCGTACACGACCGACATCCGGCTCGTCAGCCGCAATCCCAAAAAAGTGAATGACACCGATGAACTCGTTGCCGCGGATCTTCTGAATCCGGCTGAGCTCGAAAAAGCAATCAAAGGCTCCGAAATCGTGTATGTGACGGTCGGATTCCCATATAGTGTGGCCGTTTGGAAGGAAAACTGGCCTCCATTCATCGAAAACGTGCTGAATCTGTGCGAAGCGAACGGGTGCAAGCTGGTGTTTTTCGACAATGTGTACATGTACGACAAGGAGCATCTGAATCCGATGACGGAGGCTACGCCGATCCATCCACCCAGCAAGAAGGGTGAAATCCGGGCTCACATCGCGCAGATGATCTTGGATCGTGCGAAAACCGGACGTGTGAAAGCCTTGATCGCGCGGTCGGCTGATTTCTATGGTCCGTCGATTCAGCAAACGAGTGTGCTCACCGAAACCGTGTTCAAGCCTTTGAGCAGCGGACAAACCGCGAACTGGTTCCTGAGCGATTCCGCCAAACATTCCTACACCTACACGCCGGATGCGGGCAAAGCCACCGCCCTCCTGGGAAACACGGAACGTGCGTACGGCCATGTCTGGCATCTTCCGACGGCATCGAACCCCATGACCGGTAAAGAATGGGTCGAGACCATCGCCGGCAAATTGGGCAAGAAACCGGCCTACCGGGTAGCGCCTTTATGGATGATCAAGGTACTTGGTTGGTTCATGCCGGTGATGAAAGAATCCGTCGAAATGGTGTATCAGTACGACCGCGATTATGTCTTCGACAGCAGCAAGTTCGAGAAGGAATTCGGAGTTCAACCGACATCGTATCAAGACGGAATCAAGGCCATCATCCAAGCCGATTATTCGAAATGATGCCCCTCAAATCCCTCTCCCTCCTCCTGTTCACGTTCGTGCTTTGCGCCCCGTCGGCCGTTTCCCAGGGTCTTACATTTACGGAAGAAGTCCCCCGCACGGTCACTACCGACCTAAAGAGCGAGGCTGGTCACGATTACCGCCTCATCATCACGCTTCCATCGGGTTTTGAAGCGAAAAACGAATACAAGGTCCTCTATTATGTGGATGCGTGGTGGCTCGAGGATTTGGTGGAGGGGGCCTATCGGCTCAAAGACCTATCCACTCAAATGGACAAGGTGATTTTGGTCGGCATTTCGTCGATCGGAAATGAGCCGGAATGGCATCGGCAACGGAACCGGGATTTTACACCTTCAGCATACAGCGTGATCAAGATGGGGGTCACGATGGCGGCAGGTAACATCCCCATGACCGATTCCACAACCGGATTCGCGGATGAATTCATGAATTTCATCACCGATCGGGTGATCGGAACCGTGGAAAACGAGTACAACGTTGATGCGAGCTCGAGAGGCTTTTTGGGTCACTCCTTCGGCGGTTTGTTCGGGTTCCATGCGCTGATGAAGCATCCGGATGTGTTCGCGAACTACATCCTGCTCTCACCGGCGGTGTGGTGGAACCAGTCTGAAATCCTCGAAGAATTCGCAACGATGCAAACCGAGCGGAAGGTGAAGGTGTACATCGCGATGGGTGGAAAAGAATTCCGGATGCTGATGAATCCGGTCAATGTCTTGGTCGACAACCTCAAAGCGAACCATGCCGAAACCATCGACTTGAAGTTCATGCTGTACGAGAACGCGAACCACAACTCGGTGCTGCCACAAAGTATTTACGATTCGATCGAGTGGTTGTACGAGAAGTAGATTGCACCCCCCCCAGTTTGTAAGCCTACGCCATAAGAGGTATCATCAAAGGTATGCGAAAAACCAACCTGACCGTATTCATGATGCTCTGCGCCGCCTGTGTTCATCGCTTCGCACTGAATCGGCTTCAGTTCCATTCAATTTCCTATCCGATGAAACCACTTTTTCTCCCGTTGGCCTTTGTGGCGATGTTCTCTTTGGCCTGCGCAAACGACAAGCAATCTCATAGCGACGAGACTCACGTGCACGACGACGGTTCGATGCACGAAAATCATGCGGATACCACGCATCATCATCAGGAAGAATTCGAGGTCGGCAGCGACAGCACCGAAGTCGAGCATAGTCACGACGACGGCAGCCACAGCCACTAATCAACCTCCTTTCTTATTGATCATGAAAACAGCATTCGCCACGATGACTGTGTGCGCCCTCCTTTTTGCAGGATGCGGCCCCGACACAGCCGATGAGCACGCGCACGACGATACCGCGCTTTCCTACACTCTGTATTCCGACAAGACCGAAGTCTTCGTGGAGTTCACGCCTCTGATCGTCGGAACGCAATCGGCTTTCGCGGCTCATTTCACGATGCTGGGCGAGACGTTTACGCCCCTCACCCAAGGAAGCGTGACGGTTAGTCTGATCGTTGGTGAGAAAGGGATCCGGAACCGCGCCGACAGTCCGAGCTCACCAGGAATCTACCGGTTGGCGCTAAGTCCGACGACGGCAGGGATTGGAACCTTGATTTTCGATATTGAGGGGGATGGATTCACAGATCAAATCATCATCAACAATATCGAGGTTTATGCGGATGCGGCCAGTGTGCATGTCCACGGGGCCGACGACGCGGGCGACATCACTTACCTCAAAGAGCAAGCGTGGAAGGTGGATTTCGCGAACGCTCCGGTTCGCAAACAACCGTTCAGCGGCATCCTCCGAGCCAATGGCCAGATCCTTCCGGCGCCGGGCGACGACGTTCTGATCACAGCAACCACGCGCGGCATCGTGCGACGCTCTGGAACCCGGACCTTAGCCGGTGCGTCCGTGTCGAGCGGAACCACCCTCTTCACCATTTCGGGTGGAAACATCACCGAGGCCAACAGCGACTTGGCGTTCCAACAAGCGAAAGCCACGTTTGAGAAGGCGAAGTCCGATTTCGAACGCAGCAGCGAGCTCGTCAAGGATACCATCATCTCCCAGCGCGAATTCCTTGAAACGAAACTGGCTTTTGACAACGCCGAAGCCGCGTTCAATGCCATATCCGTCAATTATTCGGCGAATGGACAACGTGTCGTATCGCCTATGAGCGGGTTTTTGAACTCCATCTTGGTCGATGACGGACAATTCGTCGAAGCGGGCACCCCCCTCGCGAGCATTTCTCAAAACCGGTCGCTGATTTTACAGGCGAACGTGTCGCAACGGCATTTCGCCGAATTGCGGAACATCTCATCGGCCACATTCCGAGTGCTCGGATCCGACACACAGTACGACACCGCCACCATGAGCGGACGACTGATCACTTTCGGACGAAGTGCCAACCCCGACTCCCCTTTCCTTCCGGTGCATTTCGAACTACCGAACACATCCGGACTCATTCCCGGCACCGCTGCGGAGGTGTTCCTGCGCACGACTCCCATCCCCGACGCCCTGATCATTCCCGTCACCGCCCTCATGGAAGAGCAAGGCAGCATGTACGTGTATGTGCAGACCAGCGGCGAACGGTTTCAAAAACGGATGGTGACCTTGGGCGCCAACGATGGGATCCATGTGCAGTTGCTCTCGGGTGTGTCCGAAGGTGAACGTGTGGTGACCAACGGTGCGTACCAGATCAAGCTTTCCTCGGCTTCCGGAACGTTGCCGGATCACGGACACGAGCACTAAGGAGGAACGACCATGCTGAATGGAATCATCAAATCCTCGCTGGACAACCGCCTGCTTGTCGTCATTTCGTCGGTCTTGCTGATCATTGGTGGCACGTTTGTCGCTTTTCGGATGGATGTCGACGTCTTTCCTGACCTCACGGCACCGACTGTGGTCGTACTGACCGAAGCGCACGGAATGGCGCCGGAAGAAATTGAAACCTTGGTCACCTTCCCTATCGAAACGTCCGTCAACGGCGCTACAGAAGTCCGTCGCGTGCGAAGTTCCTCATCTGCGGGCATTTCAATCGTTTGGGTGGAATTTGAATGGGACACCGACATCTTCAGAGCCCGCCAGATCGTCAATGAAAAAGTGATGGCCGTCGCCGATCGGTTGCCTCAAGGTGTTGGAAGTCCGACGATGGCGCCCCAATCGAGCATCATGGGCGAAATCATGCTCATCAGTGTCACTGCCGATTCCACGAATCTGATGGATCTCCGGACCTTGGCCGATTGGACGATACGTCCGCGGCTGCTGGCCACGGGCGGGGTGGCACAAGTCGTGGTGATTGGTGGTGAATACAAACAGTACCAGATTCTGGCCTCGCCGCAGAAGATGAGTCAGTACAACGTGAGTCTGGCCGAACTTCAAGAGGCCGCCGAAGCCGCGAACGGCAACTCATCGGGCGGATTTCTGAATGAATTCGGCAATGAATACATCATCAAGGGCATCGGTCGGACCCAATCGGTCGACGATATCGGTCGATCCGTCATCAAGATGGTCAACGGAATCCCTGTAGCCATCGCGGATGTGGCCGATGTGCGCATCGGCGCGGCCCCAAAAATCGGGGATGGATCGCTCAACGGCGAACCCGCCGTGATCATGACCGTGATGAAGCAACCCGCCACCAACACATTGGAGCTGACCGATAAGATCGATCTGGCCATCGACGATATGAGGAAAAACCTGCCTGGCGACATCCACATCAACACGAGCATCTTTCGTCAGGCCGATTTCATCAACGCCTCCATCAGCAACATCCAGAAAGTATTGCTCGAGGGCACGGCCTTCGTCATCATCATCCTGTTCCTGTTTCTGATGAACTGGCGGGCGACGGCCATCTCCTTGGTCGCCATTCCCATCTCGTTGATCGTAGCCATCCTCACTCTGAAATGGCTCGGATTCACCATCAACACGATGAGTCTAGGCGGGATGGCGATCGCCATCGGCGATTTGGTGGATGACGCCATCATCGACGTCGAAAATGTCTTCAAACGGCTCAAAGAAAACGCCAAGAAACCGGTTGCGGAGCAACGCGGCAAATTGCAGGTGGTTTTCGAGGGATCTTTGGAGATTCGATCCTCCATCATCAACGCCACGTTCATCATCATTGTCGCATTCTTGCCACTGTTTTTCCTATCCGGTATGGAAGGAAAGCTGCTGCAACCTCTCGGAATCGCGTTCATCGTAGCACTTTTCGCTTCGTTGATCGTGTCCATCACGCTCACTCCGGTGTTGTGCAGTTACCTGCTCACATCCGACTCCATGCTGCGCAAACAGCACAAGGAAAGTGTCCTCGTCGAGTATTTGCAGACGATTTATGTACGTTTGCTCACGGTGGCGATGCAATGGAAGCGGGTTCTGCTCGCATCCAGCGTGGTGCTGTTTTTGTTGGCCATGTTGGCATTCAGTCAACTCGGACGCAGTTTCCTTCCCGAATTCAACGAAGGCTCGCTGGTAATCACTGCCGTTAGTCTGCCGGGGATTTCGCTGGAAGAAAGCAACCAGATTGGGAATCGCGTCGAGAAAACCCTACTCACCATTCCGGAAATCTCGGTCACAACCAGGCGAACGGGTCGAGCCGAGCTGGATGAGCATGCCCAAGGTGTCAACTCGTCAGAAATCGATGCGACATTCATTCTCAATGATCGAAGTCGCGACGAGTTCATGCATGATGTTCGGGAGCGCTTGGAGACGGTTACCGGTGCGAACATCACCATCGGTCAGCCCATTGGTCACCGAATCGACCACATGCTCTCCGGAACTCGGGCCAACATCGCCATCAAGATCTTCGGCAACGATTTGAATCAGTTGTTTTCGATCTCGAATCAGATCCGGACGCAAATCGAACCCATCGCCGGACTCGTGGATGTGAGTGTGGAACAACAGATTGAAATCCCTCAGATCCAGATCCGTGCCAATCGTGACATGCTCAATCATTACGGCATCCGCATCGGTGATTTCAATGAGTTTGTGGATGTGGCCCTTGCCGGAGAAAAAGTGTCGCAAATCTTCGATGGGTCGAAGACGTTCGATGTGATTCTTCGGCTAAACGACTCGAATCGCAACAGCATCGAGCGCATCCGCGACATCCTGATCGACACGCACGACGGACAAAGAATCCCATTGCATTACGTGGCGAATGTGGTGAGTACCAGCGGACCGAACACCATCAACCGTGAAAATGTGGAGCGCAAGACCGTGGTTTCGGCGAATGTGGCAGGTCGAGATCAGAAAAGTGCCGTCGCCGAAATTCAACAACGTATCAACGACAATGTGGTGTTGCCGGATGGATATCATATCGAGTACGGAGGTCAGTTCGAGGCCGAATCGGACGCATCCAGAACATTGATCATTACCTCGATGCTATCGTTGCTGGTCATCTTCCTGTTGCTCTTCCAAGAGTTCAAGAGAGTGAATGTATCGGCCATCATTCTGCTGAATCTGCCCTTGGCCTTGATCGGAGGTGTGTTCAGCATCTACTTCACGAGCGGAATCTTGAGCATCCCGGCCATCATCGGGTTCATCACTCTGTTCGGAATCGCTACCAGGAACGGCATTTTGTTGGTTTCGCATTACGAGACATTGCGAATCGAAGGACTCAACGCATACGACACCATCATCCAAGGCTCGAAAGACCGATTGAGTCCGATTCTGATGACGGCGTTGACGGCGGGGTTGGCCCTCATCCCGCTTGCAATGGCCGGCGACATGCCCGGCAACGAGATCCAGAGTCCGATGGCGAAAGTCATTCTCGGTGGATTGTTCACATCCACCCTGCTCAACATCTTCATCGTTCCCGTGGTGTATTCTTACATCAAACCCAGCCAAACATGAAAACGCACTACCTCATCATTCTTTTCGCACTGCTGCTCGCCGTACCGGTGCAGTCGCAGTCGACGATGGAATCCGTGCTGGCTTCCATCGAATCCAATAACAAGACCCTGCAAAGCGGGAAGAGGTATCTGGATGCGATGCGCCTGGAACATCGGACGGGTTTGAATCCGAACAATCCCGAAGTGGCTGTCGAATTCATGCGGGGTTCACCGGCCAATCCCGGAGACCAGACCGACATCACGTTCATCCAATCCATCGATTTTCCGACGGTGTATGGGAAACGACGGAGCCTCGCGAACCAGAAGATCGAGCAAGACGAGATCGAATGGATTTCCACTCGGCAACGTATCCTGCTGCAAGCGAAACTGGCCTGCATCGAGCTCGTGTTCCGGAACAAGTTGGGGATGGAGTTGCGCACGAGGCTGGAATCAGCCCAGAAAGGTCTGGCCGCCCAAAACCGCTTGTTAGAGGCTGGTGATGGTACGATACTGGATCAGATGAAAGCCCGTCTGCATCTGATCCAGGTTCAGACGAAAGTCGCCGAGAACGAATCGGCCATCCACGGATTGAATCAGACATTGACCGAACTCAACGGCGGCATTCCCATCACGTTCGTAGAGAACGAGTATCCCACACTACCCAGAATACCAGACGTCGAGACTCTGAAAGAGGAAATCGAAGCCAACAACCCTCAACGCGATGTTCTGGTTCAGAGCATCGCAATCAGCCGGATGGACGTCGAATTGCAGAAATCGATGTCGTTCCCGAAGTTCGAAATTGGATATCGGTATCAGGGGTTTATGGGGCAGGAATTTCACGGTATTCATCTTGGAATGAGCATCCCGCTCTGGGAAAACCGAAATAGGGTGCGAGCGCAACAAGCTCAAGTGACGTATCGGGATACCCAATTGGATGAGTACCTGAACCAATACACTTCTGAAATCATGACGACATACGCGAAACAGGAGCAATTGCGGCTAATGTTGACCGAGTACGAATCCCTATTCAAATCGATGAATCATGCTGAGTTGTTGGCGAAGGCACTCGCGCTCGGTGAGATCTCCGTGATCGACTATTACAGGGAATTGATTGTCCTATACGAGGCGAAAGACGCCCTTCTGTCGACCGAAAAAGAAGTTCATCTGACCATCGCCCAATTATACCGGCATAGAATCTTGTAACACCTAGTCGGATATATGTAACACTTCCCAACCTGCAGATGAACATCTTACGTGGCAAGGACCATTCTCCACCTAATACAACATATATGAATATCCGTACTATCCTCATTGCCGGCAGCTTGTGCTTGCTGACCCTCTCCCCGCTTCAAGCGACAACCCCAGCCCCACAAGGCATCGCCACCGTTGAGTCCAAAGTAGCTGATCAGAAAATCGATCAATTGGTGCCCGTTGAAACGAAAAAAGCCGCGGAATCACGTCAAGAGGCCGCATCCGATAAAGCCATTCCAGCCGCTATGGACAGCAATGTCACCCTGTCGGTCGGGACGATTATCATTATTCTGTTGTTGGTAATTATTCTGTTGTAAAGAGTAATTAGTATTTGGTAGTTGGTATTTCTGAATCGACGCTCGTTCGGATACCAACTACTAATTACCTATTACCAACTACTGCCTACTATCGAGACAGATACAAGCTCTTGAACTCAAACGGCCGTCTGAAATGCTCATCGAGGAAGTCCTCGAAGAAGTAGATCGATTCGCCGGTTGAGCGCATTTCGGGACCCAGTTCTTTTTTGACTTCCGGAAACTTGTCGAACGGGAAGACAGGTTCCTTGATCGCATAGTTTTGAAGCGAAGAACTCAGGTCGAAGTCGGTGAGCGGTGCTCCGAGCATCACTTTCACGCCAATCGCGGCTTCGGGCCTGCCCGTCGCCTTCGCGATGAAGGGAATCGTGCGCGTGGCCCGCGGATTGCATTCCAGCACGAAGACTTCCCCGTCTTTGATAGCGTATTGCACGTTCACGAATCCGCGCACATTCATCGCCTTGGCGATGCGCGTCTGATAATCGACCATCGTGTCGATGATATCCTTCGAGAGCGAGTACGGAGGTAGCACGGCGGTCGAATCGCCCGAATGCACACCCGCCGGCTCGATCTGCTGCATGATGCCGGAGATGTGAAGCTGCTTGCCATCGAATATGGAGTCGAAGTCGACTTCAATGGCGCGTTCCAAGTATCGATCAATCAGGAAAGCGTTTTCGGGATGTTGCTTGAGCAATCGATCCACATATTCGTCCAGCTCTTCGTGCTTCACGGCAATCCGCATGCCTTGTCCGCCCAGCACATAACTCGGACGGATCAGCACCGGATATCCCACGCGCTCGGCTTCGATCTTCGCTTCTTCCAAGTTGAACGCCGTTCCGAATGGAGGAAACGGGATGTCGAGTTTGACCAACAATTCCGAGAATTTGCCACGGTCTTCTGCCAGATCGATCATTTCGTAACTCGTTCCGAAGATCTTGATTCCGGCTTTCTGAAAATGCTTGGCCAGTTTGAGCGCGGTTTGTCCGCCGACCTGCAAAATCACGCCTTCGGGCTTCTCATGTTCGAAGATATCGAGCACTCGCTCCCAGAACACCGGCTCGAAATAGAGTTTGTCGGCGATGTCGAAGTCCGTAGATACGGTTTCCGGGTTGCAATTCACCATGATGGTTTCGTAACCCATTTCCTTGCTGGCCAACACGGCATGCACGCACGAATAATCGAACTCGATGCCTTGTCCGATGCGGTTCGGACCGCTTCCCAAAATCATGATCTTCTTCCGGTCGCTCACCACGCTCTCATTTTCGCCTTCGTAGGTCGAATAATAATAAGGGGTTTGAGCAGGGAACTCTCCAGCGCAGGTATCCACCATCTTGAAGGATGGAAGTAGCCCGAGCGACTTCCGTTTTTCGCGAACCATATCGCTCGTCACCCGCTCCCCTCCCATCGACAGCATATACGCGATCTGCACATCCGAAAACCCATTCTGTTTCATTTCAAACAGATCGTCTTTTTTGATGGATGCGAGCGATTGTCCTTCCGTACGATTTTCAAGGCTCACCATGGAGCGGATCTGGCGCAAGAACCACGGATCCACTTTGGTCATTTCATGAAGCTCGGACTGTGTTGCGCCGAGCTTGTACGCGTTGCGGATTTGTAGCATTCGATCCCAGCGTGGCTTGGCCAAGCGGTCGAACACGTACTTGGGATCCAGGTCTTCGTAGCCGTCGGCACCGAGTCCGGCACGACCGATTTCCAACCCCTGCCAGGCCTTGTTCAGCGCTTCGGGGAAGTTCCGCCCGATCGCCATCACCTCGCCCACGGCTTTCATCTGCGTGGTGAGGGTTTCATCCACACCCGGGAATTTCTCGAAATTGAAACGTGGCACTTTGCAGACCACATAATCGATGCTCGGCTCGAAACAGGCGCTCGTTGTTCCGGTAATCTGGTTGTTCAGCTCATCAAGATTATACCCGACCGCCAATTTCGTGGCTACTTTTGCAATCGGATACCCCGTGGCTTTGGATGCCAGCGCCGAACTGCGGCTCACCCGCGGATTGATTTCGATGGCGATGAGTCGGTCCGTACCGGGCTGGATGGCGAATTGCACGTTGCATCCGCCTGCGAACGTTCCGATGCTGCGCATCATCAGGATCGCGGCGTTGCGCATGAGTTGATATTGCTTGTCGGTAAGCGTCTGGGATGGGGCCACCGTGACTGAATCGCCAGTGTGCACGCCCATCGGATCCACATTCTCGATCGTACAGATGATCACGACATTGTCGTTCGCGTCGCGAAGCAGCTCGAGCTCGAATTCCTTCCATCCCGCGATCGATTCTTCGATCAAAATTTGGTGGACCGGACTCAGTTCCAGTCCCCGCATGATTTTCTTCTCGAATTCGTCCTCGTTCCAGATGATGCCGCCGCCCATTCCACCCATGGTGAAGGACGGACGGATGACCACTGGCAATCCACCCAGCTTATGCACGATGTCTTTCGCTTCGAGCATGGATGTGGCGATGCCGCTGCGGCATTGCTCGATGCCGATTTTCTCCATCAGGTTGCGGAATTGCTCACGGTCTTCGGTGATGTCGATCGCCGCGATATCAACCCCGATGATCTGGATGTTGTTCTTCTCCCAAAATCCGACTTGGTTCAGATCGCGCGCCAAGTTGAGCGCGGTTTGACCACCCATCGTCGGCAGAACCGCATCAACCTTTTCTTTCAGGCAGATGTCTTTGATGTTGGCTGGCGTCAGGGGTTTGAGATAGATCGCATCCGCCATCATCGGATCGGTCATGATCGTGGCCGGATTCGAGTTGATCAGCACCACCCGGAAGCCCTCTTCCCGCAGCGAGCGGCAGGCCTGCGTTCCCGAATAATCGAACTCACAGCCTTGGCCGATGATGATCGGTCCGGATCCGATGATGAGAATGGTTTGGATGTCGGTACGTTTGGGCATTGTTTCGTAGGTCGTAGGTCGTGGGTGGTAGGTCGGGGGAGGTTTTAGGCAGTAGGGATTTTCATCATTTCATCGTTTCGTCTTTTCATCAAATTTCCCATTACCCATTACCCCCTTACCCTATCAATAAATTGATCAAAAAGGTAATGCGAATCATGTGGCCCGGGACTCGCTTCCGGGTGATACTGCACCGAAAAGCCGTTGAAGGTTTTGAACTCGAGGCCTTCCACGGTTCCGTCGTTCAGGTTGATGTGGCTGATGCTCGCGACATCCGCATCCACACTTTCCGGCTTCACAGAAAACCCATGGTTTTGCGTGGTGATTTCAACCAGGCCGGTTTTTTGGTTCCGGACTGGATGGTTCGCGCCGCGGTGACCCACAAACATCTTGTCTACCTGGATGCCTTCGGAAAGGGCCATCAGTTGGTGTCCGAGGCAGATTCCGAACATGGGTTTGCCAGTTTTTTTGGCGGCGTTCACGGTGTCGATCGCGAAATCCATCGGATTCGGGTCGCCAGGCCCATTGCTGAAAAAGTATCCATCCGGATTCCACTCTTGGATTTCCTCGAATGGCGTTTGAGCCGGATACAAGCGCACCGAACATCCTCGGTTCACCATATTCCGGATGATGCTTCGCTTGATTCCGTAATCCAACGCGGCAATCCGGTGCGGACCGTCGCTCGAATACGTCTGAGCCTCCTTGCGGGTCACTTTCGTGGCGAGCTCGAGTCCGTTCATGTCCACCCAGCCTCGGGCCATGGCCACGAGTTCGTCGGCATCCTCCACTTCGGAAGAAATCACAGCATTCATCACGCCTTTGTCGCGGATGCGGTGCGTCAGCATGCGGGTGTCGACACCGGTGATGCCCACCACACCATGTTTTTGCAGGTAGGATTGAAGCGAGCCATCGCACATCGGATTGCTGTATTCCCAGGAGAAGGCGCGGACGATGAGTCCGGAGACCATCACATTCCGGTGTTCATCATCTCGCGAGGAAACACCGTAATTGCCGATGTGGGGGTAGGTCATCATCATGAGCTGACCATAATAGCTGGGATCGGTGAGGATCTCCTGGTAGCCGGTCATGCTGGTGTTGAAGCACAATTCGCCGCCGGTGGTGCCATTGCGACCGATGGAGAGTCCGCGCACGATCGTGCCATCGGCTAAGGCCAGGCTGGCTCGTTTTTTAGGAAACATGTGGATACGGTTGACTGGAGGTGGACGGAAATATGGTCAAAAAAAATCCGACTACCCATGTTTCAGAGAGTCGGATTTGGAAAGGAATCGTCGGTTTCGCTCGTTTTTTCACGTCAGAACAGGGCGTAGATAAAGGGTGCGAGAGCGGAATTGCCGGTTGCCACGATGAGGATGCCTAACAGAAGCAGAATGAAAACGATCGGCGCCAGCCAGATTTTCTTGCGGACTTTCAGGAACTGCCAGAACTCTTTAAGGATGCCGATTTTCCCCATGCGTGGTGTTTAAACTCGGTAAAGGTACGGGGAAATGCACTACTTCACAATCACCACTTTCTTCATCACATCTCTCTGCTTGATCCCATCAATGAGATCCACATTCCCCACCACTTTTCCGAAAACGGTATGATTACGGTCGAGGTGGGCTGTGTTTTTGCGATTGTGACAGATGAAGAATTGCGATCCGCCGGTGTTGCGACCCGCATGGGCCATCGACAGCACGCCACGGTCGTGGATCTGCTTGGTTCCGGTGAGTTCGCAAGGGATTTTGTAGCCAGGTCCGCCGGTTCCGGTGCCAAGGGGACATCCGCCTTGAACCATGAAATCCGGAATCACACGATGGAAAACGAGTCCGTCATAGAAACCGCTTTCGGCGAGTTTGACGAAATTGGCGACCGTTCCCGGCGCGTCGTCGTCGTACAGGTCAATATCTAAGATTCCGGATTCGAGATGGATTTGGGCTTTCATAGGATTGTGCGAAGTTGAATGTGCGAAGCGCGACGAAAAACGTCCGAGTTAAAAAACGAAGCGCGAGGTTATGTGTATGGCACAAATTACGGAATTCGCCACACATCGCACCTCGCGCCTCGCGCGTCGTCCTATTTGATCAACGTCATCTTCTTGATCGAAACATGGTTTCCGGCTTGCAGGCGGTACAAGTACATCCCGCTAGCCAATCCCGCGCCTTCGAAGCGGACGGTATACGAACCAGCATTCATCGATCCCGATGCCAACACGGCCACTTGACGACCCAATAGGTCGAATACTTCCAATCTCACATCGGATGTGAATTCGGGAAGCGAAAAGTGGATGGTTGTGGATGGGTTGAACGGATTCGGATAGTTCTGTTCGAGTCTGAAATCGCGCACCTCGGTATCGGTATGCTCGATGTTCGTGAGCGTGGCGTACAGACCTGAAGCCACAACTTGTTCGAAGATATGCCGGTGTCCGGCGTTGGTGAGGTGGATGCCATCGCCCGAATTGTACACCGGTTTGATGGAGCCATCCGCTTCAGCCAATTCGTTGAACACATTGATTCCGCGCGGACCAAAGTATGCCAGGATCGAATCACGGACGATCATCAGATTATCGCGACGAGCCTGATCCGCGAAATTCCGTGGCTGGGTGGTTGTAGCCCATACCGGAACCCCACTTGCTGCGGCAAGATTGTTCAATAAGCGGAAGTTTGCCATTTGCTCCGCAACCGTGTAGCCGTTCGTGGCATCGTTGCTCGGCATGTTGATGATGATCGCACTTGGCTGATAGGTCAGCGCCATGGTGATGTTGTTGTTCACTTTCGCTGCGGGTCTGCCAGCTGGGGCCACGTAATCGGATGGCATGATGTCGTAGGTGGTATAACCGCCAACGCCAAGATTCATCACATACGCGGTTGAATCCAGACCTTTCACGTAGTTGCGGTAACGACCAACCCATGAACTGTCGGCAGTAGTCGCACCGGCGCCGGCCGATGTCGACGATCCGAGCACAACGATCACCTTGCGATCTGCTCCGCTGATGATTTCACCACCGGTCATCCGGATGTTATCCAGGTAAACCGTGTGCTCAACACCATCGGCTGCATCTTGACCAAAGAAAATGGTTTTGATGCGCGTCATATCGGCTGTGCCGGCATTGGACGTGAATGTCGACAATGGAATCTTCAACTCGTTCCAGGTATTCGCCTGCCATGCGCCCGACAAATCTGCCAAACGCATTTTCGTGGATTTCCGGTTCGACAAATCTTCCAAATAGATCACCGGAAGATTCGCTTGCGTGATGGTCGTTTCGGTGAAAATCCGCATTTCGAGCGTGTCTTTCATCGTCACATCACGTCCAACCCAACCCGCGCTGGCAACGGCCAAGCCCCAGTCGCCGGTAGCATTGGACGTCCAACGCATACGGATGGATTGGTTTCCGACGTAAGCAAAGTCCGGCGAGAGAGGCACTTTACTGCCCGTGTTACCTACCAAAGACGGAGCATTGTTGAACGCATAACTCGGGTCGTACAAGGTGCCTGGACTGTCGGCAAAGAAAACGAAATCTTGCGGATGTCCATAGGCGTTGTCCGTGATGGTGAATACGCTTGCACTCACATCCGCGATGGCCACATCACCGGATTTGGTCACTCGAACACGAGCCATTGTTGACGTCACATCCGGCAATGTCCATGTGTATTCACCAGTGGTGGATGGATGTTCCGTCACGATCGACGTCCAATCGGTGCCATTGTTGAGGGAATAGGAAATATCGACCATCGACACATCCGTAGTCGTGAACAGGATTCTGCGAGTCGATTCGGCCAACCACATTTGATATCCGTTCGGGGAAATCAGTGAAACGATTTCATTCGGCTCGACGATGCTGAATACCGCATCGCTCACATCGAACAGAGATGGATTAGACGTATCAGATACCCGGACGAGCACTTGAGTGGACAAGGACTGAGGCACGACCCAATTATAGGTGCCGAGTGCGGCATCTACGGTAGCGATGGCGGTCCAATCAGTACCATTATTCGTGCTGAATTCGATGTTCACTTGCGCCACATTCATGCTGCTCCAACGGATCGCGCGAGTGGTTCCATACCCATAGGCTTCTCCTCCTACTGGCGATAGCAGCGTTACGAATTTGGATTGGGCTTCAGCCAAATCAAAGCGAAGTACACGGTGGTTCGACCAATCGGCGACCCAGACCTGTCCTTCGGTTTCGTCGATGAACATCGCACGAGGCGTGTTGAAGCTCGATGCCGTCGGAGGATTCAGCGCCGTCCCTGTTGTGAAATCAGCCTGACCCCACACATAATCGGCATCCGCGCCATTCGCTTTGGTTGCGGCATTCTCATAAATGGTGATGCGGTGCGAATTCTCTTGGATCACGAATACGCGTCCTTGGGTATCGCCCCAAACAAAACGGAGCGAGCCCATGCCGTTGCGGGTCACGGCGGATACTTTCGTCGTGAAGTCGGGCTGGCCCAGAACACCATCGGCGGCCGCACCATTGGCTTTGCCCGCGGCCGCGTCGAAACGCAACACGCGGAAGTTGCCACTGTCCGTCACCCACAGACGTCCATCGTTATCCACCCAAGCCGCATTCGGGCTGGCCAAGTTCGACGCGCTCAGGCCGGAAGCAACCGTCGTGAAATCGGGCTGGCCATAGACTCCATCCGCATTCGCGCCATTGGCTTTCGCCGCGGCATTGTCGTGACGAATGACGCGATGGTTCGAAAAATCACTGATCCAGACCGAGCCGTTTTTGTCGGCAAACACGGTCACCGGTCCGCGAAGACCCGCTTGCGTGGCTCCTAAAGTTCCCGTCGTCAAATCGGGTTGACCCAGAACGCCATCGGCATCCGCGCCGCTTGCTTTTGCGGAGGCGCCATCAAACCGCAACACACGGTGGTTGGAGAAATCGGCAACCCACAGACGGCCTTGGCCATCCACATGGATCCCGATCGGGGTATTGAATTTGTTCGCAGCCAAACCTGTCGTTTTGGTCACGAAATCGGCTTGACCGAACACCGCTTCGGCTTGTGCGCCCGTGTTCAGAGCCGCCGCAGAGGCGAAACGAAGGACACGGTGGTTGGCACGGTCGGAGACGAATAACTTTCCTGAGGTCGGATCGATCGCGATGCCGCTGGGTCCGTTAAACTCACCGGCGCTGATGCCGGCAACACGAGTCGTGAAATCAGCCTGACCCAATTGCGTTGCCGCAGCCGGGTTGTCTGTGATTTGGTAATTCTTAACTGGGGGAGTGTAATTCACATCAAAGCGAAGTACACGGTGGTTCGACCAATCGGCGACCCAGACCTGTCCTTCGGTTTCGTCGATGAACATCGCACGAGGCGTGTTGAAGCTCGATGCCGTCGGAGGATTCAGCGCCGTCCCTGTTGTGAAATCAGCCTGACCCCACACATAATCGGCATCCGCGCCATTCGCTTTGGTTGCGGCATTCTCATAAATGGTGATGCGGTGCGAATTCTCTTGGATCACGAATACGCGTCCTTGGGTATCGCCCCAAACAAAACGGAGCGAGCCCATGCCGTTGCGGGTCACGGCGGATACTTTCGTCGTGAAGTCGGGCTGGCCCAGAACACCATCGGCGGCCGCACCATTGGCTTTGCCCGCGGCCGCGTCGAAACGCAACACGCGGAAGTTGCCACTGTCCGTCACCCACAGACGTCCATCGTTATCCACCCAAGCCGCATTCGGGCTGGCCAAGTTCGACGCGCTCAGGCCGGAAGCAACCGTCGTGAAATCGGGCTGGCCATAGACTCCATCCGCATTCGCGCCATTGGCTTTCGCCGCGGCATTGTCGTGACGAATGACGCGATGGTTCGAAAAATCACTGATCCAGACCGAGCCGTTTTTGTCGGCAAACACGGTCACCGGTCCGCGAAGACCCGCTTGCGTGGCTCCTAAAGTTCCCGTCGTCAAATCGGGTTGACCCAGAACGCCATCGGCATCCGCGCCGCTTGCTTTTGCGGAGGCGCCATCAAACCGCAACACACGGTGGTTGGAGAAATCGGCAACCCACAGACGGCCTTGGCCATCCACATGGATCCCGATCGGGGTATTGAATTTGTTCGCAGCCAAACCTGTCGTTTTGGTCACGAAATCGGCTTGACCGAACACCGCTTCGGCTTGTGCGCCCGTGTTCAGAGCCGCCGCAGAGGCGAAACGAAGGACACGGTGGTTGGCACGGTCGGAGACGAATAACTTTCCTGAGGTCGGATCGATCGCGATGCCGCTGGGTCCGTTAAACTCACCGGCGCTGATGCCGGCAACACGAGTCGTGAAATCAGCCTGACCCAATTGCGTTGCCGCAGCTGGATTGTCTGTGATTTGTGCCTGCACCAGACTGGCTATCGCCAGAATTGCAGACATAAGAATAGTACGAAACCGTTTCATAGTTGTATTTATTAAGAGATTATATTTAAGCGAAGTTCAACGTTATTTATTTCCTCAGCACCACTTCCGCCATGTTCACATCACGCGAGTTTCCTCCGACGTAGATGTCGAACAAGCCTGGCTCCCATCCGAACGACAAATCTTCTTTGTAGAACGACAGGTCGGCTGTAGTGAGGCGGAAGGTGACGGTTTTCATTTCACCGGGCTGAAGCAGGATTTTTTCAAAGCCTTTGAGCTCTTTGACCGGACGTGAAATGGATGCCACCTTATCTCGGATGTACAATTGCACGACTTCCTCGCCCGCCACACTTCCAGTGTTGGTCACATTCACGCTCACCGTCAGGGTATCGGCCGAGCCGAATTCGGTTGCCGACACGCTCACATCCCCATACTCGAACGTGGTGTAGCTCAAACCGTAGCCGAACACATAGAGCGGCTCATTCGACACATCGAGATATTTCGTGGTGTATTTGTCTTGCTCTTTGAACGGGCGACCCGTGGGCAACACATTGTAATGGATCGGGATTTGTCCCACTGCGCGTGGAAACGTCACCGGAAGTTTGCCGGATGGATTGTAATCGCCGAAGACAACATCCGCGATGGCATCGCCTGTTGTTGTTCCAAGGAACCAGGTTTCGAGGATGGATGGGATGTTCTCGTCGAGCCAATTGATGGTGAGCGGACGTCCGTTCATGATCACGGCTACGACGGGTTTACCAGTACCATGGATGGCCTCGGCCAATTCTTGTTGACGGCCTGGGAGTCCGATATCGGCGCGGGATGCAGCCTCGCCCGACATCCAATGTCCTTCTCCAAGTGCCAGAATCACCACATCGGCTTGACGCGCGGCGCTAACCGCAGCTGCGAAGCCGGACGTGGTGGTACAATTGATGTCGCATCCTTCGGCATGGATCACCCGAGTGCCGGGAACGGCGTTTTTAATGCCTTCGAGCAAGGTCACGGATTTCGCCCAGTCGCCAGCGGCGCTCCAGCTACCAATGAGTTCACGGCGGGCTTCAGATAGTGGTCCGATTACCGCGATGGTTCGTGTGGTTTTAGATAATGGAAGCAGATTTCCTTCATTTTTGAGCAAGACCATCGACCGACGGGCCATTTCGCGGGCGTCTTGGATGTTCTCAGGCTTCATCACTTCGGCTTTTTCGCGCTCGACATCGCTGTAACGGTATGGATCATCAAACAAACCGAGTTGGAACTTCACTCGAAGCACGCGGGCGGTCGCGATATTGATTTCTTGTTCCGTCACACGTCCTTGTTCAACCAAATCGGCCAATGTGAGTTGGAAGTAGCCATCTTGCATCGCCATGTCCACACCGGCTTTTAGGGCCAATTGACTGGCGTGATGTGGATCTTCCGCCACGCCATGATTCAACAATTCCATGATGGCGGTGTAATCGGTAACCACAAATCCCTCGAAACCCCACTCGCCTCGAAGGATATCGGTCATCAGAAAACGGCTTGCGGATGCGGGCACACCCGACACATCGTTGAAGGATGTCATCACCGTAAGAGCTCCGGCGTCGATGGCGGCTTTGAACGGCGGCAGATAGGTTTCACGAAGCTGACGTTCGGACATATCCACGGTATGATAATCACGTCCAGCTTGAGCAGCACCGTACGCCGCGAAATGCTTCACGGTGGTGACGAGCGTGTGCAAGTGACCGATATCATCGCCCTGAAATCCTCTCACTCTGGCTTCTGCGATTCTGGAACCGAGATAGGTGTCTTCACCGCTTCCTTCCACAATGCGTCCCCAACGTGGATCACGGGCGATGTCGACCATCGGCGCGAAGGTCCAATGAAGTCCTTCGGCGGATGCTTCCCGTGCGGCGACTTCCGCGGAACGACGGATCCACTCCATGTCCCAACTTGCGGCCTCGGCAAGGGGCATCGGGAAAATGGTGCGATGACCATGGATCACATCGTATCCGAATAGCAATGGAATGCCCAAACGGGTCTCATTCACGGCCATTTCTTGCAATTTTCGCGTGTATTCGGCGCCGTAGGCATTGAAAATGGCTCCGACCGCACCTTTGCGGATGTCGTCTTGATATTCGGGACGCAAGAACGCGCCGGTTTGGTCCATGTCGCTCGTGAAGAGGGTCAGTTGACCGATTTTTTCTTCGAGCGTCATCAGGGCCATCAATGAATCGACTTGTTGATTGAGGCGGGACCGTTGATCTTGTTGTTTGGTGCAAACGACAAGCAGAAAGGCCAATGCGACGATGGATAGGGAGCGGGTGAGTCTCATGTTGGTCATGGTTTGATTTTGGAGCTTGAGGTGCTGGTGAACCCAAGGATGGTCATGGCGGCGTCCACTTCGGGAGCAGACATGAACAAATCCCATAACAATCCGGATCGATGGTTTTCGATCATGACCAGAATGGGACCTTGGTCGATGGCTAGAGTGGAGGTGGCCCACCAGCCAACGTTAGGGTTGAACGCGTCATAGAAGCCATATGGCCCCCAAAGGCGGTCGCCCATGATGTGATAGAAGTGGCGCATCGCGGCCATGGATTCCTCCGGTGTGTAAGGAATCGACGAAAGGGCGGCGGTAGGTGTGATGGTGCCGTTGTCGCGCGAAGGTTCGTGTACGGTATAGCCGGCGGGATCGTCGCTGGCGGTGAGTCCCCAGCTGTCGGCGCTGTAGCCGACATGCCCTTGGGGATTGCGCACGCTGTGTTCGAAATGAATCAGAGAGTGGTTCCGATTTTGAACGAAGTAATTGGCATAGGCATCGCTTAAGCCGCGTGGATCCAGGCCTAAGAACGAGTAATGGGCGAAGAACAGGGGTCCGCCGAAGTCAAATCCCACGGGAAGAGTGATGCCATAGAAGGATCTTCCGTTCCGGATGTTGCCGTTCTGGGCCCATCCGTTATCGTACACGATTCTTGGAATCCCGTGTGTGGACGAGGTTGCCGCCATGAAATAGGTGATCAGCGCTTCGTTGTAGCCACGCACTTGCATGTTCATGCGCCACTCATGCTCGGGCGACCAATGCCAATACAACGTGTTCTGCCCGCTCCGACGATGCCAATCCCATTCGATGGTGCTTAGCAAGCCGTTGATTTTGGTAATGAGCGCTTGC
Source organism: uncultured Chitinophagales bacterium (assembly GCA_964412365.1). GTDB lineage: Bacteria > Bacteroidota > Rhodothermia > Balneolales > HLUCCA01 > CAMTWZ01. Next base: position 24,193 of record CAYPOI010000018.1, read on the forward strand.
TCGGTTGCCACCGCGGGATTCATGTACTGACGCACCGTCAACAAGCCCTGAGCCATGAACGAGGTTTCGACCAAATCGCCGCCGTTGTCAAACTGACTGAATGCGATGCGCGAGCCGGTGGATCCGTTCATCCAATGTGGCCAGACGCCATGGAATCGGTCCGCATCCTCCAAAAAGTCCACGATTTTTGTGAGTCGAGCGATGCCCTCATCCCGCGTGACAAATCCGCGATGGATGCCAACGATGATGCCCATGATGCCGAATCCGCTACCACCGATGGTCACGGTTTCGCCGGAGGAATTGCGTTCACGGGCCAATCCGCTCACCGGGTGTCCGAAATCCCAGAAATACTTGAACGTCTGCGATTGAACCAAGGTCATCAGCTCATCATCCGAAAGGATGGGGAATTTGGGATTGGGATCGAGGCCGGAAATGAAGGCTTTGTTGAATCCGGCGAACGTGAATCCGTTGTCGGATTGCAAGGTGCTCGGAATGCTGAGCTGGTAGCGGGTATAGGTTCGGAATGGATCCGTGTTGCGCAGGGTGACGGTTTTGCGATCGCCCGACAAGATCCGATCGAACGCCAAGGTCGGAGTCAGATTGAAAAAGCTCGAGAAGGTGGTCGCATTCAACGGTTCAGAAAACGTGAGGATGATGTCTGCATTTTGATAGGGGACGTTCCGTGGAGTGGCGGATGTCATTAATGACGTGCTCCCGATCGTTGCAGAAACCAGGGTCATCGTCCCGTTCATGGTTTCGATGGAGTAGGTCACTCCGGGGAAGGGTTGCTTGTCGGCACCCTTCAGCACATCGGTCAGAATCAAATCATATCCTGTTTTATACGCCAGTGGGGATGTCAGTGTGATGCGGGCGAGGCGTTGGTCGTTCTCGAAGGAAAAACGGAGTGAAGCAGGAGTGTCGGTTACCGAGTGGACAAGACGGATGGCCAGTTTAGCGGAGGCGGTGTCCATCGGAGCGGTGAATTCGACCGTGAATTCTGGAGATGCCAGCACATCGGTTCGTATGGAAGATGAAGACAGCGTGGTTCCGTTCACTTTCACAAACAGGAGTTGGAACAGGTCGGGATCGCCTTTGGTCTTCGGATCGGGTTTGCACGAGGCAGCCAAGATGAGAATCATGGCGAAAGAAAAAACAAGTCGTGTGTACCGATGCATGCGGGAGTAAGCTGTAGGATAAAAAATTAGAGGGGGAAGGATATCAATGCCTTCCCCCTTTGTGTCAACAGGTCATTCGAGATTATTTCTCGGAGTCGTACATCAACTGGATCTCCGTAGGTGTGAGCACCTTGTGGTAGATCTTGATGTCGTCGAGCTGACCACGGAAGTGGTTGGCTGTTGGGAACTGATAACCACCCCATGGCTCGTTATCCCATTCGGTACCAGCGCGGGAATGGATAAATCCAAACGCAAGCTCGTTCACGAAAGCCGGTGGGGTTCCACCATACTTCATGCCAATCACGTTACGCTGAACAGCAGCATCTGGCCACAGAGTGAAGCTGAAACTCTTCATCTTCTCGCCGTCATAGTACAAGGTTCCAGTTTTGGTGGCGCCGTTGTAGCTGTAGGTCACGTGATACCAGTTGTCTTTGAGTTTGGCAACCATTTGCTCAGGTGTCAATGGTTTTGCGAAGTTCCATCCCTGCCATCCGCCATTGGTGTTATCTGTTGCGTTGGCCGGGAACCACATGTCTTCGGAAGCACCCGCGCTGCCATCGCCCAGATCATATCGAATCGCGAACTTAGCGCCGTCATACCCACCAAAGATTTCATATTGCAGACCCGTGAAAGCACCCAAGCCCATCACGAAATGGCCTTTAGGATTTCCATCGGCATTCACATGTCCAGCGGACGTCGCTTTCACCCAGAAGCTGATCGTGAAGTTGGATGTGTTGATCAAGGCATCGGCGCCCGGAATTTCAATGATACTGGAGGTACCGTTGAAGGTGGCAGCGTTGCCCAACTTCGAGTTTTTGCTCGCGGTGTAGGTGATGTCAACCACGCCAGTTGCCAATGGGTTGTAGTTACCGGCCACATCGTTCGCGTTTCCTTCGAAGGTCCAACGGGCAACCGCTCCTGATGGCAGGAAGGTACCGACAGTGGTGAAGGTGCGCGATAATGCGGTCAGAGGTTGGTCTTCAACCGACATCAAGCCGGCGCTTATTTCCAACTTATATAACGCTCCACCGCTCAAATCCGCATTTGGAGTGATCGATAGGGTGTTGCCATCCACAGACAAGGTCAATGGGATCGAGGTATCATCATAATCCTGAATGATCCGGACATTGGCGGCGGTTGCCGTGGTTGGGTTGATTCGGGTTGTGAACACGACAGTGATGGTCGGATCCACAGGCACATTGTTCGGAGACACAGCACCGTTCAAATCGAGGGTGCCGGCCAGGATCGAAACGACATTCAAGTCTTTCGGTCCGCTGTCTTTTTTACAGGCGACGAACAGTGTCGACGATACAAGTATCGCTACGACCATATTCAGTAGGTTAGGTTTCATTTTCATGGCTTTTTGGGTTTGGGTTTTCGGCGTTAGGGTTGTTTGATTGGGTTACCAGTTCGGATTTTGAGTGAGTGTTCCTTGCGACAGATCGATTTCGTTTTGAGGGATTGGCAAGAGTTCGTGTTTTCCGGCCACAAATCCTCTGGATGCGAGAACGGTAGTGGCTTTGCCGGTGCGAACGAGATCCCAGAAACGATGGCCTTCCATGGCCAATTCAACCCGGCGCTCTTGGATGATCCGGTCACGAAGTGCGTTTTTGTCGAGTGTGACGACATCCGGAAGGATGAGGGCATTCCCTTGGCGGGCACGGGCTCTCACTCGATTCAGATGCACAAGCGCATCGACCGGTTTGTTGTTTTCATTCAAGGCTTCAGCCGCCATCAGCAATACATCTGAAAAGCGGATCAATCGACGGTTATGGCCATATTGCGTGATGGTGGTGCTTCCCGGAATCCAGATTTTACGGTTATAGGTTTCGATTTCGATCACATTTCCGAGTCCATCCGTTATCACATCCGGCGTTTCGCCATCACCGATGATGGTGACGCCATCAATCACATCCCCCAAATCGATGATGGTGCCTTTCAGGCGAGGATCGTCGGTTTCGAACGCATTGCGAAGATCCACAGACGGGCGATTGAATCCCCATCCTTTGTTCGGACTTCCGCGCACGCCTTGCGTATTCGCGTATTGGTTGCCGAACGCTCCTGGCGTTTCCATTGCGCCGATCTCGAAGACCGATTCGACGCCATGCTCGCCCACATGGCTGTTCCCATCGATGAACAAGGGTTCAAGATCGTAAATGCCGGATGTGATCACTTCCAGCGCATATTGCTCGGCTCCAGGGAAATTGCCTCTGAACAGATACACTTTCGCCAAGAACGCTTTGGCTGCGCCTTTCGACGCACGACCCAGATCCGCGGCGCCATAAGCGGTCTTTTCGGGCAAAGCAGGAATCGCCGCCAACAGATCCTCTTCAATGAGATCATAGACCTGATCCGCTGTGTTGCGGGCCAGTTTGAGGGCCGGGGTTGTGCTTGTCACGATCGGAACGCCGCCAAAGGCACGAACCAAGTCGAAATAATAGACCGCGCGCAGGAACTTGGCTTCAGCCACGTAACGGTCGCGCAGGCCGGCATCCATCGCGATCGATGGCACTTTCTCAATCACCACATTCGTTCGCAAAATGCCTTGATACAGTCCGTTCCACCAGCGGTCGAGTCCGTCTTGTGTGGTGCTGTGCGTGAAATTGTCGTATGGGCCGACCGTGTTCAAACCATCGTTCGGATTGCTTCCTTTATGGGCATCATCCGATAGGATGTCGAGAATCGGGAATCCACCCGAATGGTAGTGCCAGCTTCGCATCGCGGTATACGCCGCGTTTGTGGCAAGTCCGGCATCCGATGCGGTTGTCGGAAACGCTTCTTGTGTGAGCTGACTTTGCGGATTCACCGACAGGAAGTTCTCACATGCCGTGGGAACAAGCAGCACCAATACAAGGGGAAGGATGAGTCGTTTTTTCATGATGTTGCCTCAGTTGATGGTCATGTTGATTCCGAAGGAAATGACCGAAGGAATTGGATAAATACCGTTATCGATTCCGTTCGACAGCACGTCGCCTCCTCCGATTTCAGGGGTGTAACCCGTGTATTTGGAGAAGGTGAGCAGGTCGGTGGCTTGCACGTACATCCGTGCGTTCTGCACTCGCACCCGATTCACAAGATTTTCAGGGAGCGTGTACCCGATAACAAGCGAGCGCAAGCGGATGAACGAGCCATCGTGGATGAAGCGGTCGGAAGGCAGAAAGTTGTATCCGCCATACGATGCGCGAGGCTCGCTATTGCTGGTTCCTTCTCCTGTCCATCGATCCCACACATGCGCTTCGAAGTTGTACGGATCCGGCCTCACCACGTTCTTGCCATTGAACAGTTTGTTTCCGAACTGACCCTGAAGGCCGAAGGAGACATCAAAACTTTTGTAATCCATGTCGAGGTTCAGACCGAAGATGAAATCCGGAATGGGGGAACCGAGGTACGTGCGATCCAAACCGTTCAGCACGCCATCTCCATTCACATCCTTGAACCGGAGATCGCCGATGCCAGCCTGAGCCAAGTGAGGATACGCATCGAGCTCCGCCTGATTTTGGAAGACGCCGTCGGTCACATATCCGTAAAACGCTCCGATCGGAAGTCCGACACGGGTGAGGGTCACAGGCTGACCATTTCCGAGATAACCGCCGATCAGTACCGAATCGATGCCACTGTTTCCACCAATGGCTTTCACTTCGTTATCGAGCGTGGTACCGACGAATCCGATCGCATAACCGAAATCAGTGAAACGCTCTTGCCATTTCACATTGAACTCGAATCCTCGGTTCTGAACCGATGCGGCATTGTACCGGATGCGCTGACCTTGGCCATTGCCCAGATGCCCAGGCGTGGCCAATTCAACCAGGATATCTTCGGTGAGGCGGTTGTACACATCGAACTCGGCGGTGAGTTTCCCTTTCCAGAAATCCAGATCCAATCCGATATCGGTCTGTGTCGTGGTTTCCCATTTCAGATCTGGGTTGCCGCTCTTGCCGTACGTGGCGCCTGGAAATGCGGCGTCCGGATTTCCGAAGATGGCCGTCACGTTCGATTCGATACGGGCGAAGCGGTCGTAGTAGCTGATTTTCTCATTACCGATTTGTCCCCAGCTCGCTCTAAGTTTCGCGGCAGACAACCAGTCGAAGGATCTCATGAACGATTCCTGTCCGATGTTCCAACCCAATGCGAACGATGGGAAATAACCCCAACGGTTTTCTTCATTGAACTTGGACGATCCGTCGCGACGCAAGGTGAAGGTGGTGAGATACCGTTCGTTGTAGGTGTAGCTCAGTCGCACCAAGTACGACATCATGTTGTAGTACTGTCCCGGGTCTACCCCATTGAAGATGCTGTTGAGCATGTTGATGTTGTTGGTCTCATCAATGATGTAGGGAGGCTCGACGTACCAGAAATCAGGGTCGTCGCGAAGCACGTTTTGTCCGGCCATGCGCATCGACTCGGATCGCGTCTGTTGCATCGTGAACCCGACAACCGTGTTCACATAATGTTTATTGAGCGTGCGCACATACGAAAGCGTGTTTTCCCAAAGCCAGGTATTGGTCTCACCGGTTCCTTTGAATATATCGCTGAATTCATTGTTCTGTTGGGATGCGGTCCCATCCGGATTGAAGATGGTGTATGCCGGTGTGAAGCTCTTGGAGCGGTTCAAGCCCGCATCGATACCGAAACTGCTGCGGATCAACGCGTGTGTGAACAAATTGGCTTCAGTGAAGACGTTACCAACCGCCCGGATGCCGCTGTTGTAATTGTTCGAATAAGCCAAATCCGCCAACGGATTGCCCACATTGTACACCACGCCAAAACTGCCGTCCGGGTAATAAGGTGTCAACACCGGTTGCGCACGATACACGGAGAAGGTGACATTCGGAGCCACGCGCTGATCGTATGGCGCCAGGGTGATGTTATTCCCGACCCGGAACGAGTTTGTGAGATGATAGGTGTTGTTCAACTTCAGCGTGATGCGCTCGTACCAGGATTTGTCGATGATGCCACTCCGCTGGAACACGCCCAAACTCATATAATAGTCGGATTGCTCAGACGAGCCGGCCACCGATACTTGGAAACGTGACATAGGCGCTATTTGGAACACTTCATCCTGCCAATCCGTGTTTGGCACCGCGTCCACGTTGTTGTAGGTACCTGTTCGGATTTCATTGGCGATGATGGCGAACTGACGACCATCCAACAAATCGATGTTTTTTTCCAGGCGTTGGATGCCCGATTCCATCGACACGGAAATCAAGGGTTTTCCTTGTCCGCGCACTCCCGTCTTGGTTTGGATCAACACAACCCCGTTCGCACCTCTGGACCCGTAGATCGCTGTGGCGGAGGCGTCTTTCAAAATATCCATCGAGGAGATATCGGATGGATTGAGGAAGGAAATATCATCGAGAATGACCCCATCCACCACATAAATCGGTGAGGAGTTGTTGAAGGTACCCGTACCACGGATACGAACCGTGGCCCCCGCACCTGGAGCTCCCGAGCTCGTAGTGATCTGAACCCCACTCACCCGTCCCTGAAGACTTTGCTCAGCGTTATGGGATGAGATTTTTACGATATCTGAGGCTTGGATCGATCCGACGGAGCCGGTCAGATCCCGTTTGCGGACGACACCATACCCGATCACGACCGCCTCACCCAGCAAGGTGCTCATGAACTGCATTTCGAGATCGATCACCTCACGGTCGCCCACCAGAATTTCGATGCGCTCGTACCCCGCATAGGAAAAAATAAGAGTCTCATCCCCTTCACGGAGGGTGATGGAGTAGACGCCGTCCAAGTCGGTGGTGGTGCCTCGGATGGTTCCTTTCACGGAGATGTTGACCCCGATGAGAGGCTCTTTGTCGTCGGAGGAGATTACCGTTCCAGTCACGGTCTGTTGCGCCACCACGGAGGAAGCGGAAAGCAGCAGTGCGACGACGGCCAGCGATATCCGAGTGTGTATGTGTGTTTTCATAGGGATCTTGTTCAGTTCGTTTCTAACCATCCGCCAGTGAATCCGGCGTTCCGCAGACCGTCGCGGATATATTTGTTTCGTTTCATGATGTCCCAGATCAATCCGGTCTGGTAATTTTCCAATTGGATCAGGATCGGTCCCTGATCGATGCCGATGTAATCCGGGTTGAACCATCCCCCATCCGCATAGGTAAGGTTGTAGGCATCCACAAATCCGTAGGTTCGATACACGCTGTCTCCATGCATCTGCTTCATGTTATATAATGTGGCGAGAGTGATGTCGGGGGCGAACGGAATGGATCCTCCGGCCGCCGTAGGAACAATGGTGCCATCGTCATGGTCATACCCGACCGCCACGCCACGCGCATGGTATGTTTTGTACTGCACCGTTTTGCCATTGTGCAGGCCGGTCCGGTTGGCGGGCCCATCGCTCGCCGTCCAACCCCATTGGTATTCGCCATAGCCATTGAATCCTTTTGGGTTGGCGATGCCATACGCTTGTTGACTCAAGGTAGCCCGGCGCGAATTCTCGAAATAATCGATCCCTTTTTCCTTCATGTAGTCATCTTGGATGCCCCGGAAATCAACGAACATCTGCGAATACTGGTGACCGAACAGCGGACCGAAATTCACATGCTCTTGTCCGTGGAACGTCTCCCAATCATAGGTGGATGTCCAGGCATCCCAGGAACCGTCGGGCATCGGATGCGTGGGCGAGCCCAATCCGAGAATGAGCAGAATCATCGCTTCATTGTAACCATCCCATGTGGAGCGGATAAAGCCGGATTCGGGCTTCCATCCCATCGACATCGTCGGATTTCCGTTCATCGCCCAATCCCATTCCACACGTAGATATAAAGAATCGGCCAAACTGCGGATGCGGGTTTCGATCTCGTTTTCCGCATCGAAATAGGATTGCGATGTGAGGATGCCGGCCATCAGCAGTGCGGTATCGATCGTCGACAATTCCACATCTTTATATCGGACCCCATCCCCGTAGGTCAGAAAATGATAGAAGAATCCTTTATGTCCGGTGGCACCATATGCGGCCGGACTTTGCTTGGAGGCCCACAGCCAATCCAACACCTTCTCCACACGCTGAGCCCCTTCTTCTCGGGTGATGTAGTTGTTTTCAATACCGATCACATACGCAGGAAGAGCAAAACCAGTGGCCGCGATGCTGGTGAACGCTTTGGTTGGATGCCGGTCATCCGTCTGCCAATTCACGGAATCCACCACTTCCCAGAAGTACCGAAACGTGCGCTCTTTGAGATCAGCCTGAAATCCATCCAGGTCCATCGATTGGGGTTTCGCGCAGGATGCAGACATAAGCAGAAGCCCGAGCGCAAAAGCGCTTCCAATCAAAGGTCGTAATGTTCCTGACTGCTCGTGTACTGACATGGAGTTCGTTGGCGGGATGGTGACACATTGAAATTAATTCACTGCGCTGTAGGATGAACGCCCTAAATACTCATCTCGTCTACATCACCCCTCTGAAAGCGCTTTTTCGGACCACATCATCACTACGTCACTTGCCAACAACGTGCATTCAACCGATTGATATTATTAACGATGTCTGATTACGTTTTATGAGAAAAGACCTCTCAATAGGTCATGATGCGTTCACTCAGGTTCTCATCCGTATTGAGGTTCATGCGCTTACGAAGTCGATAGCGTCGTTCTTCCACTCCCCTGACCGTAATATTTAGTAAGGGAGCGATTTCTTTGGATGCGAGATTCATGCGCAAATAGGCGCACAAACGCAGATCGCTGGGTGTGAGGCTAGGGTAATCGGACTTCAGCCGTTTGAAGAAATCGCCATGGGCTTGATCATACAGCGCTTCGAACAATTCCCATTCGGTCTCATTTTTCATCTCTTGATCGATCAGCTTGCTCAGTCGGTTCACGTACTTGGTCGGCAAGCGCGAACCCAATTCCGTACGCATCGCATCGATCTCAGACTGCAACTCACCCAACATTTCGTTCTTGCGAACCATGGCCATCGTGCTGTTCGCCAACTGTGACGTTTTATAGGCGATCTCACTTTGAAGTTTCTCATTAGACAGATGGACCACATCCCTTTCGGCTTGTTCTTTCAATGTCCGCACGATCTCATGATCCTTTTGCAATTCCGCCTCACGGCGTTTCCAACGTCTGCGGGATATGTAGAGACGAATCATCACCAAAAACGACGCGATCAACATCACATACACGATCATGGCAAACGGGGTGAGATACAAGGGTGCGAGGACACGAAACGGCAGGGACACCGTTTCGGTCACAGATCCGTTTTCCAATAACATCCGCACCTGAAACGTATACTCACCGAACGGAAGTCGTAGAAAAGTGACATCCGTTTTCGCAGTCCAATCCGTCCAATCGCTGTCGTATCCCAGCAATCGGTATTGCGAATAGGCCCGGTTTCCGCCTGTGCTGGCTGGCGACCACGACAAATACAAGTATTGCAACGAATTGGGCAGACGTTGCAATACTTTCGAGTCGGATGTGAGGCGGGTTTTCTTTGCCGGATCATCCCAGATCTGCACATCATTAATCAGAGGCGCCGCATTTTCCAGATCCTGACGAAGGATGCGGTTGTGGTTCAAAATGGCGAAGCCGTCCTCCAGACAAAACAGGTGCAAGCTGTCGTTGAGCGCCACGATGGTTTCGTAATCGTCCATCAGCTTCATCCCATACATTTCCGGGACCATTTTATATACTTGACGAACGTTTCCGAAGCGGATTTCAGCCATCACCACTTCATCCGTCTTGATGATCCAATATCGACTTGCTCCGGCCGGTAGGATGTTCAAGATGCCGCTGGATGTGCCCAGCACATCGGTTAATTCCTTGAAGGGAACCATCCTATGATGGATCGCATCCCACTGAACCAGCTCTTCGGAAGTGGACACCAATATCCGGTTATCCGCCGTGAACACACGGTTTGTGCGCTCCCTCAATCCTTCTTGCTTGCCTACTTCGCGCACCACGGCGACCGAGTCGAACTGCTCATTCGGTTGCAGTTGATAGATACCTTTGATGGTGTGTCCCAACCAGATATTGCCAAGGTGGTCGAGTTCCAAAAACCGCGATGGGGCGGTGAAGCCCTCCAATTCCACATCTTTTTGCCATAAGCCGTCTTGTTTGCGAAATGCCACCAACGAGCTGTAGGTGCTTTGAAGAATGATGTCGCCTTCTTGCGAACGGACCCGTTTGAAGGTGTATCCGCCCGTCACATCGCTCACGCGTCGCAACCGATTGTTCTGCAGAGCGAACGTTCCCTCGTTCAGGCCAGCATACAACACATCATCCACCACTTGAAGGAACCAAACTTGTCCTTCAGAGCCTTGGATGAAGGTGCGGTCTGACAGTGACCCGTCATCCCCCATCCGGAACGAAAAAATCCCCTGGTTGGTGCCCACATACAGTGTTTTGCCCACCAAACTGGCTGAATACACGCTTCCGATTTCATCACGGATATCCCGGTACAAACTGATCGGCGAATCGAAGGCGATGTAATCGAAGCCCTTGTCCATACCGGCCCAAACGTTACCGCGTTCATCCCCTTGAACCGCGAGCACAGTGTTGTTTTGCAATCCCGTTTCCGAATGGATGTGATTGAGCAGGGTTCCTTCCACATCAAACACGAACAATCCTTTGAGGATGGTGCCGAAAATGAGTCGGTCGCCGATACGGGTTCCCACATTCAACTGATATCGGGTGAGATCGGCTGTGGTGCGTGGCGACCATTCCCGGAATGTGCTTCCATCATACCGATACACGCCTTGTGTGGATGTTCCGATGAGTATGGATGAGCCGGTATGAGGGAGGATGGATTTAACCTCGGTGTTTTGCAAGAATCGGCTATCGCGAATTTCCACCAACTCGCCATCCATCAACTCCATCAACGGACCCCGGATCTGATGCGTGAACAAGCGACCGTTCGCTTCATGCAAGAACATCATCGCGCCGGGCGTCGTCACAGTTCGGATGGAGGTTCCGTCGTATTCGAGTAGTATTCCGAAGCTTTGGAAATAGATTTTTCCGTCGAACTCGATGATGCGCCAGAATTCATCGTTCGTGAGGGTCACGCCTTGCAGCAACCCTACCAGACTCGTGTAGGTGTACCCGCCGGACCGATCGCGTTCCCAATAACCGAACTCCTCATACGAACCGGTATAGATGCGCTCGGCGATGTAGGCCACCGATCGAACGATCGTATTCTCGGGCAGTGTATATAGCGTCGAATTCTGGCCCTCAAGAACAAGAAGTCCTTTGTTGTTCGCGATGAACATGCGACGCCCGTCGCTGCTGATGTCCCAATTTTGGTTCCCGGCGTGGTATTGCGAGGCCTCGACATTGGTGATGTGATAGCCGCTCTGCGCCCTTGCCACACTCCCACCTAACGCCGCAATCAGAAGCAGGGCGAATTTTAAATGAACAATTTTAAATGAGGTGGATTTCTTCATCATTCAAAATTTAACATTCAACATTCAACATTTCTTAATCATCCATAGAACGTAGGCGCACCGGGCCCAACCGGCAGACCGAATCCGAACACATACACAAGGAACAGGATGATCCATCCGATCAGGAAAAAGATCGTGTAGGGAATCATCATGCTGATGATGGTTCCGATACCCAGATTCTTGTCGTACTTGTTGACGAAGGCGAGAATCAATCCGAAATAACTCATCATCGGGGTGATGATGTTCGTGGTCGAATCTCCGATCCGGAATGCGGTTTGGGTCACTTCGGGCGAATAACCAATGAGCATGAGCATTGGCACGAAAACCGGCGCCAGAATGGCCCATTTTGCAGATGCGCTTCCCATGAACAGATTAATGAACGCGCATAAGATGATGAAGGGGATGAACATTTCCGGACCTGTCATTCCTAAGGATGTCAGCGTTTCCGCGCCTTTCACAGCGATGATCGGACCCAGATTACTCCATCCGAACAAGGCAACGAACTGCGCGGCGAAGAAGGTCAGAACGATGTACAAGCCCAATGAGCTCATCGACGCCGACATCCCGTTGATCACGTCTTTGTCATTTTTCAGACTTCCGGTGATGCGGCCATAGACCACACCCGGCACCAGAAAAAACACGAAAATAACGGCGACCAAACCCCGCATGAACGGAGAATTGAGCACATCGCCGGTTACCGGATCACGCAGGACTCCCCACTCCGGATAGACACCGAGAAACAGCAGACCCGACACCACAAGCATGGAAAAGCCAGCCCATTTGAGTCCGCGGATTTCGCCCGGGGTCAATGGTTCGATTTTATTGTCGGGAAGTGCGCCTTGGGCTTGTTTCGGGTCGTACACACCGAGTTTGGGTTCCACGATCCGGTCGGTGACCCACGTTCCCAATCCGGTGATCAGAAAGGTGCTGACCATCATGAAATACAGATTCACCGCCGGATGCACCGTGTAGCCGGGATCGATGAGCCGAGCCGCTTCCTCGGAAATGCCCGACAGCAACGGATCCACGGTTCCGATCAGCAGATTCGCGCTATATCCGCCCGAAACACCGGCGAAGGCCGCCGCCATACCGGCAAGCGGATGCCGACCCAGTGCATGAAACACCACTCCAGCCAACGGAATCAACACCACATACCCCATTTCTGAGGCCACATTCGACACCACGCCTGCGAACACGATCGTCATCGATACGAACATTTTGGCGTTCTCGCTTTTGGCGGTAGCCACTTTCACGACCAAGGAGCGGATGGCGGCGGTGATCAATCCTGACGCTTCTGCCACACCCACACCCAATAAGGCGACCAACACGGTACCTAAAGGAACAAAACTCGTGAAGTTGACCACGAAATTTTCCATCAAACGGCGCAATCCATATCCGGAAAACAGGTTCACGATGGTGATCATCCCATCATCCGAGCGCCCACGGGCGCCTTCCGGACGCGGATCCATCACGCTCAACTCGAAAAGACTGGCGATTCCTGAAATCACAATCACCATCAGCGCGAATATGGCAAACAGCGTGACCGGGTGAGGAAGCTTGTTGCCTCCCACTTCGATCATGTCCAAAAATCGCGTAAATAATGTCCTTTTCATTCTTCGTTAGTCGTTAGTTGTTTGTCGTTTGTTGTTCGTTGTAAGAATCACCGATTCCCGATTTTACGTCCCACGTCCATCGTATTCCGGTCTACCGTCTACGGCCCACGGTCTACGTTCCTACCAAACCATCATCTTCATGCAGAACACACTTCCGCCGCTTTTCAAATATTCTTCGGTGGACACTTCATGGACAATGAATCCTCTTTTGCGAAGCTCGGCGTTGACAACGGTGCAGCCAGCTTGGATGATCACATCTTTTCCGTTCGGACACGTGGCATTGCACGCAAATAGATGATTTGCTTCGTGATCATTGGCTTCGATCAGGTCGGGGATGAGGGCACGCAGCAGGGCGAGTCCGTCTGCTGTGAACGCGGCCGGATAAATCAGCGCGGTCGTCTCGTTCAGCATGCAGAAACAGGTGTCAAGATGATAGAAGGATGGTTGAAGCAGCTCCAGCGCGATGACAGGCACATCATAGGTTTTTGAGACGATATCGTAGGCATCGAGCGAAGAACGGAATCCATATCCACCCCAGATCAGTTTGCGTCCGGTGTGCCAGATGGCATCCCCCATCCCTTCAAAATCATCGATGTTTTTTTCCGGAAGGTGATGGATGATGTAGCCGTTCTGACGGTACCATTGCTCGATATAGGCCACTTCTTCTTTGCGCTGCTCGGCATGCATGATGCTCATGAGCACGTGGCGGACGCCCTTTTCATCGATATAAGGCAGACTTTGGTTGGCACAGAACACCATGTCGGGCAAGCCCGCCACACCTCGGATGCCGTGCACACGAACACCGGAGGTTTCGAACGCGGCTTTCACCTGTTCCCATTCGGCCCAGGCTTTGGCTTGGTCGACCGTGCCCACATTTCCGGCCATATGAGGGTTGATCACATAATCGACAGTGAAATGTTCCGGCGTTACCATTAAGGCCTGACCCGGAACGGGCATGCTCGGCAAATCAGCCAAGGTGAAATTGAGTTGGGACGGATGCGTGATGATCATGGGGAAGAAAATAAGGGTAATTGGGTAATGGGGTAAGGGGTGAATTACCCTATTACCCGATTTACCCCATTACCCATGTATTGAGAATTCTTATATTCAATCTGCCCAATAATACGCCAAAAAAGCGCTTCCTGAATGAACATACTCGTCTGCATCAAGC
>CAYPOI010000019.1:0-20035 GCA_964412365.1 uncultured Chitinophagales bacterium
GGTTCCGCCACCGACGCCATCCACTATCTGAAGAAAGCCGGGGCCAAGCACATCCGGTTCATCTGCCTGATCGCCGCTCCCGAAGGGGTTCGCGCCGTTTCCGACGCGCATCCCGATGTCACCATCATCACCGCCGCACTCGATGAACGCCTCAATGAAAACGCCTATATCGTGCCCGGTCTCGGCGACGCCGGCGACCGCATCTTTGGCACGGATTAGTCCCCTCCTGCTGCTTCTGCTGGCTTCGGCATGTGGCAACTTGTCGGAATCGGACCAACAAGCCGTCAAAGAAGCTTTGTCCGACTCCCTCGCCTACATCAGCGAAAGTTGGGACATCAACGTGAGCATCATCGAGCATGGATTGAGGAAAGTGGACATCACCGCGCCGTACGGAACCAGCAAAGAATCGAGCACGGGTACGGAAATGACTCTGACAGGTCCGGTGAATGTGACCGTTCGAGACACATCCGGAGCCATGGAAGTAGAGATCCGTTCGGATGCGGCCCGATATAGCACCCGCGAAGGACAATTCATTTTTGATGGGAATGTGCGCGCCAGAACCTTCAACAACAAGCGACTGACTGCTGAATATCTCGTATGGCATCAGAAGACGGGAGACATCTCCTCTCCCGGGTTCGTACGTATCGTGACGCCCACAGACAGCATTCAAGGTCGCGGACTCATCGGCAAGGCCGATCTCTCCACCTATGAACTATTGGATCTGAGCGGAACGATCGAGCTGGAGAAGAACGACGAATGAAATCGGTCTTCCTCATGCTTCTGTTATGGACAATCTCCCTGCCGGCCCTGGCTCAAAACCGGGTGGAGATCATTCGAGCGAACAAAGGGACCGGAGAGCAGACGGCGGATGGATTTGTGCGTCGCTTAACCGGAAACGTGCTGCTTCGCTCCGAGAAAATCACAGTCGCCACCGATTCCGCTATCCATTATGTCGATAAGAACGAATTGTTGGCGTTCGGCAACATCACCATCACGACCGAGACGGATGTCATCACCACCGATGAGCTGTTTTACAACACACGAACCGAGTGGAGCCGGTTGATCGGAAACGTGGAAATCCGTCGAGATTCCACTGTGATTTATTCCGAAACCGCCGAATATTCTTTCGAAACCGAGACCGCCGTGTTCAAAGACCCCATCCGCATGGTCGATTCCAAAGGCGAACTGCTGGCCCAGCGCGGCACCTATTTCGCAAAAACGGATAGCGCGATGGTGTTCGGAAACGTGCAAGTGGCCGACTCCACCTACTACATCGAAGCGGACAGCCTATACAGCAACCGCGCCACCGAAAGTCATAAGATGTTCGGGATGGTGTTTCTGCACGACATCCAGGAGAACACGCGCCTCACCGGACGCTATGTGGAAGCCGATTCCACCGGCCGACGATGGATCCAAGGCGACGCCTTCATCGAGCAGATCGACAGCACCTCGGCCGACACCACCTATCTCCGCGCCGCCGACATCCTCGTGACTCGGGCGGATGAGTACCGCACCATCCTCGCGGTCGGAGACGTGATGTCGTGGTCGGCCGATTACGCCACCTTATCCGATACCACGACCGTCTTCGAAGCCGATTCCCTCACCATCCTGCGTGGATCGCCTCGGGCTTGGCACAAAGACATGCAACTAAGTGGCGACAGCCTCGACATCCATACTCGAAATGAGAAGATCGAACGTATCATTGCGATCGGGAGTCCGTCGGCCGCGCAACGTGATTCGGTGACGCTTCGGGTTCATCAGATGAAAGGCGACACCCTCATCATATCATTCGACGACGGAGTGTTGCGGCAATTCAGCATCCGCACCAATGCGAACATCCTCTATCACAGCAAAACAGACGAGGATGCGCCGGATGGGGCCATCGAAATGAGCGCAGCCGCCATTGACGTGCTGTTCGAAGACGGCGACGCCACCGATGTGAAAGCGGTTGAGGGCATCACCGGATCCTATCTGGAAGAATCGCACGACCTCGACGCGCGCCGCATGCCCGGTGTGAAATGGGAACCGGAGGAGAAGCCCATCCGGCCCACCGTGAGACCTACGCCGCGTCCATCGCCGCCTGTTCCTTCATGATTTTTTGCTGGATGTCGTGCGGCACCGATCCATACCCATGAAACGCCATCCGGAAGGTGGCCCGGCCTTGCGATAAGGATTTCAGGGAAGTGTAGTACTTGCCAAGTTCCGCCAATGGCGCGCGCGCTTTCACAAGCTGCATCGACCCATCTGCGTCCATGCCTTGGATTTGTCCGCGACGCGTCGACATGTCGCTCATCACATCGCCCATGTATTCGGTGGGAACATAGATGTCGAGGTCGTAGATGGGTTCGAGCAACTGCGGACCCGCTTCAAGAAACGCCTGTTTGAACGCCATGAGTCCGGCTGTTTTGAAGGCGGCTTCGTTGGAATCGACCGGATGCATGGATCCGTCGAACACCGACACGCGGATGTCGCGACATCTCGATCCCGAAATCGGACCTTGCTCCATTTTTTCCATCACGCCTTTGAGGATGGCCGGAAGGAATCGCGCATCGATCACCCCTCCCACGATGCAATTCTGAAACACCAATTTTCCGCCCCAAGGCAGTTCATGTACTTGGATATCGCGCACAGTCATTTCCGCCGGAGGCGCCATCCCTTCCGTGTACGGTTCCACCAACATGTACACCTCGGCGTATTGCCCGGCCCCACCCGATTGCTTTTTATGCTTGTAGGAGGCTTTTCGTCCGTGAGTGATGGTTTCCCGATACGGAATCCGTGTTTCATGAAACTCGATATTCAGCTTGAACCGCGTGGTGAGCGCATGTTTGACCACAGCCAGATGCTCCTCCCCTTGCACGCCGAGAATCATCTGACGCAGTTCCTGGCTGTTCTCAACCGATAACGACGGATCTTCGCGATGAAGCTGATGCACGGCGGCACCGAGTTTCTCCTCTTCACCGGATTTCGTGGATTTCACGGCGACCCGCATCGTGGCCTCAGGATATGGGATGGGAGCGATTTTCAGGTCGAATCCCTTCTCATGGAAGGTGTCGTTCACGCCCGCATCCTTCAATTTGACGGCGGCACCGATGTCGCCGGTATGCATTTCCGAGACATCCACCCGCTTGCTGCCCTGACTCACAAACAATCCCGCGAAGCGCGTGGTGTTTCCTTGGTTGTTTACCAAATCGGCACCCGTTTTCACAGATCCGTTGTACACTTTGAAGTACATCAACTCGCCCACATGATCTTCCGCATAGGTTTTAAAGATAAATAACGCGGTTTTTCCTTCCGGATCGAGCTTGTGTAGAGTGCCATCTTCCAATTTGGGTCCGGCCACTTCCAATGGCGTGGGCGAGACGGCGTCGATGAAGCCCATTAGTCGGCCCGAGCCCATGTTCCGCTCTGCCGACACGCAAAACAACGGAAAAATCTGACGATTCACCATCGCCGCATGCATCCCTTCAATCAATTCCTCTTCATCCAGATTCCCTTTCTCGAAATAATGATCCATTAGGGTTTCATCGTTCTCCGCGATGATTTCCACCAATTGCTGGTGCATCAACTCGGCACGGGCTTTTTGGGAAGATGGGATGGGAAGTTTTGCCGGTTTTCCCCCATCCTTCGGAAACTCATACATCGTCATTTTCAGCACATCGATGATGGCGTTGAAACCCTCGCCCTCATTGTAAGGATATTGAATCGGGATGACCTGCCGGCCGAAGCGTTCCTGCGCCGATTCCAGAGCCTTGTCGAAATTCGATTTGGGGTGATCCACCTTGTTAATCACGAAAATGGGGATGTTGCCTGTTTCATTGGCTTGCCTCCATAAGATTTCCGTACCCACTTCTACGCCGCGCTCCGAATCGAGCACGAAGATCGACGTTCCCGCCATTTTGAGCGCTCCGATCACTTCTCCGATGTAATCTGTGGTGCCCGGGGTGTCAATCAGATTGATTTTATAGCCACGCCATTCGAGGTGCATGAAACTGGCATGGACCGATTTCTCTTTTTCCCGTTCAATTGGATGGGAATCCGCAACCGTGTTTTTTTCCTTGATGCTGCCACGCCGTTGAATCGCTCCCGCTTCGAACAACATGGTTTCCGCGAGAGTGGTTTTGCCGGAACCGGCGTGGCCGAGTAGGATGATGTTCCGGATCCTGGATGAGTCATAAACGTTCATAACGTTGGTCCTCTATGTCGCTTTGGTGTCATGCAATTACCGGAAATAAACCTCATAAATCAACCTTTTTCCTTTACATTTGTTGACCAATGAAACGCGTTTTAATCATTCAGACTGGCGGCACGATACTGATGAGGCCGAGCAAATCCGACCCGGGTCAAGTCGCGCCCGATCCGCATGCGAGCCGGTGGCTGATCAAGGAGATTCCGGATTTGGCCAGAATCGCGGATATCGACCAGAAACCGCTGTTCAATCTAGACAGCAGCAATATTTCACCGGCTCATTGGACCCAGTTGGCCGAAGCCATACTCGCAGAAAAAGACGTGTATGATGGATTTGTGGTCTTGCATGGCACCGATACCATGGCGTACACCGCATCGGCATTGAGTTTCGCGCTGGCCGGACTCGGAAAACCTGTGATTTTCACCGGCAGCCAAGTTCCTTTGGCGAATCTGCGCAGCGATGCCCGACGCAATCTGATCAATGCCGTGGAAGTGGCCACTCTCGATCTTCCCGAGGTATGCATCTGTTTCAATGATGCGGTATTTCGTGGCAACCGGGCGACCAAGATGTCGATCGGCGATTTCGATGCGTTCGGATCGCCGAATCTGGCGCCATTGGCCGAGATCGGGATTGAAATTCAAATGTCACATGTGGAGCCGCAAGATCTTGCGGCTGTACTCAGGCAAGATCTTGCGGCTCTTCCAATATTTTCCACATCCGTCCACATCCTGAAAATCCATCCCGCCATATCGCCGGAATTCTTGGACCCACTGGCCACGAGCGGCATCCAAGCCCTCATTATCGAAGCGTTCGGATCCGGGAATTTCCCCATCACCGGTCCACATAATTTGTTGCCACTGTTTCGTCGGTGTAGGGAAGCCGGCATGCATCTGATCATCGCCTCGCAAGCGCCATATGATGCCATTCAACTATCCAAGTATGAAAGCGGGCGCGAAGCCGAAGCCCTGGGCATGCTCAGCGCCGGCGACATGACGCTAGAAGCCGCCCTCACCAAAACCATGTACCTGTTGGCCAACGCGGACCGATTCCCCGATTTCCGCACCGCCTTCCTCACCCCGCTATGCGGAGAACGGAGCTGAAAATGAAATTCGTATTCGATCTTGAAACCGTACCCGATATAGAACTCATCCGACTGAGCCTCGATGATGCCAGCGATGACGATACCACATTGATGGAGCAAGCCACAGAGCAACTGTCCCGCAACAAAACCGGATTCATGCCTCCCGCCTTTCAGCGGATCGTAGCTTGGGTGGGATTGTGGATCGAAGACACGGGTCAGCCCAAGAACAAAGTGAGCTGGAGCGGCGCGGACGAGAAAGAAGGTCTGCAAAAACTCATCGACACGTTATTGGTCTATCGCGATTTCGGGCTCATCCATCACAATGGAAAAGGCTTCGATCTGCCCGTGATCTTATATCGCGCGATGAAGCACGGACTCCAACTTCCCAAACGCCTCAACAGTCAGGACATCCGCTACCGCTTCAGCAAGGATAATGTGGATCTGGTGGATGAATTCACCAATTATGGCGCATCCCAATGGCCGAAACTCAAGCATTTGGGTGCCTTGGTCGGTGTTCCCTTCAAGAAAACCGGTGAAGGAACGGCCGTCGATCGGATGTTCAACGAAGGAAAGTTGGATGAAATCGAGCACTATTGCTATGAGGACGTGATGGCCACCTATCTCATCTGGCTTCACCTGAAATTCACGAATGGTGATATGGATGCGGAAACCTTCGCCAATCTGAAAGAACGGGCGATGTCGAAGCTCTTGGAAATCCAGAGCGGACTTTAACTCGCCCCTCCCCCGCCTCCGCCACCCGCGGAACCGGCCGAAGCCCCTGTCCCAGCCGTTACCCCTGCGCTCGCCGAAGCCACCATCCCAGACACTTGGGATGCGAACATTGCCGGATTCGTAGCAAATCCAGAGGTCGTCAGCCACATATCGGCTTGCGGATCTGGATCCATATTCGCCAACATGGATGTGAGACGCGATCCGGCCAAACCGAACGCGACGGCATAAATCACATGCGTTCCGGTCTTGACACCCGACAATTCCGCTTTATTTCCGGATTTCAGACCGTTTTTATATGCCAACCAAAGCAGATAGGTGATTTCCCCGAGCTCGGTACGGCGATAGATGGCGAATGAAAACAGCAGTCCGAGTGTGGCGATGATGATGGCCAATCCACCTAAGGTTCCGATGTGAAACGCTGCGAATATGGAGATGATGATCAGGATTCCACATAGGATGGCCGAGATAGTTACTCCTTTGGTCGATTCCGCATCGTAAAATCCTCGAGCGTCGCCGTTATCCTTCACCATTTTTCCCCAAGCCATGTACCATTTCATGGTTTCGGCGCGATCGGCCTTGAACAGGACATCCAAGCGAACCGGCTCTTCCGCTCCGCGTGATTCAAGAAAGTTGAGAAGATTGATTTCGAAATCCATCAACCCAACATGATTGCTCGAATCTGGCGTGAGGGCAACCGATGTCACCATCTTCGGTTTCCCCCAACGCTGCGGTTCTTCTGTGGTAGTCAGGCTGAGCTTCCCGCGGCGCGCAAGGTCCAGTAATGTTGCTACAAGAGCGTTTGGCATGATCTGTTTGCTTGTCATCAGCCAAGACACGATAGCCGGAGGCATGTCGGATGGGGGTGTGTGACCCGTTTCTGGAATGCGGATGGATGGCTTGAACCGACGTCCGTAACGGTGATAGAAATACCCGAAAATGAGAAATGGCCCGAAGAGCAGAATCGGTAGAAACTCCTGAAACCACATCGCACGGATCGACTTGTTCGCATCAGCGATGAACGCATCCTCCGCTTTCTGTTCTTCATCGGCGATGGCCGCTTCCAATGAATAGGCCACATCCGTCACAGGTGCTTCCGAAATCCATGAGGATGGGAACACCGTACGAACTCGAATCCCATCACGACGGGCAATTCGACCCGAAACGGCGCTCACCTCCCCATTCATGCCAGAAAGCATCGTGAGATTGGACGTGTCCCCTTCCGCCCAAACCGGAATTGTGGTCGTCGAATCGCCGGAAGCAAATTGAAGGTCAAGGGTCCAAGAAAGCGTGCTACGTTCCCATTTGTTCCCGATGTAGGACCAGAACAACTCGCTGTGCTCCAGACCTTTCACAACCGCACCGGACACTTTGTACCTCAGTTCAAAGACTTTTTCCTCGTCTTCGGCCACATAGCGCCAATCGATGGATATGGTTCTGCGTCGGTCGCGGACTCTGAAGGTGCCCGGATCCTTCGAGTCCGATTCAAGCATCGGAACACCATCTTCAAACAATTGGATGTCGAACAGCCGGTCGAAGCCACGTTTGCGAATGTCGATGTCGGCACGGGTATATCGACCGTCAAATTTATAGGTTCGGATCTCACGGAATTCGATGGTGCCATCTGGATAAACCACGGCCTTGGTGGCGAGGTGTTCGATGGTCCAGTCTTTGGCTACAAGTTGCGACTGGATGCAGAGAATCAGAAATAGAAGAATGAGGTGTTTCATGCCAGAACGTACGGAATCAGACCAGATGGTGTTCGTCAATATCTTCGTTTCGGATCAAATTATCGTTACTACCCCAACATCCTCTTCAACCCCTCCTTCCAACTCTCCACATCGGTTCCTGGAAGCTCGCTCAATTTCGAGACGTCCAAGCGTGAGTAGGCCGGACGTAGCGCCGGCGTCGGGAAATCATCGGTCGTGATGGGGATGACGCGCGTTTTCATGCCCGACATCTCCAAGGCTTCCGCGGCGAACGCATACCAGGTTGTGACATCTTCCGAGGCCACATGCCAGGTTCCGGAAAGTCCGAGATTGGCCAGATAATGTGAGTTTTTCACAACGTTGTCGGTGAAAGATGGCGCTCCGCGTTGATCGGCCACCACACGAAGTTCTTCGCGCTCGGCCCCGAGCCGAAGCATCGTTTTCACGAAATTTGGTCCATGCTTTCCGCACAGCCAGGCCACTCGGATGAGCAAGAACCGACATCCGCTATCCATCAATCGTCGCTCCCCATCTGCCTTTGACGCGCCATAGGTGTTGATCGGCGCATGGGGATGATCTTCGGCATAGCCCTTCGGGAAGGATTTCGCATCGTCCCCGCTTCCCGCAAACACATAATCCGTTGAATAATGGATGAGCAGGATGCCGCGGGATTTACATGCCTCCGCGAGCTTGCCCACTGCAAAACCATTCACCAAAAACGCGCGTTCGGGCTCGGATTCGGCCTTGTCCACTTTCGTGTAAGCGGCGCAATTCACGACGGTTTCGGGTTTCACGAGGTCGAGGAAATCGTCGATGTCCGCCGGTTTGGTGATGTCGCATTCGGCGGAACTCACTGCCTGATACGCGATGCCTTTTTCACGCAGGAAATGGCACCATTCCCGACCCAATTGTCCGCCTGCTCCTAGGATGAGATACTTCATGGACGAAGGTAAGGAGTTGACAGCGTTTCTGTAAATTACATGACCTATGATGATGCAAGCCCATGCCGATCTCAAAACCCTGAACACCTTTGGCATTTCCGCCCGCGCGGCGGTGCTGGTGATGATAGGAAAACCGGCCGAATTGGATGAATTGGCCACGATGCCGGGCTTCGAAACCCGCGATTGGCGCGTCTTGGGCGGTGGCTCGAATGTGTTGCTCACGGGCGACATCCACAAACCGGTCATTCGCATCGCGATTCCGGGGATGAAGGTCATCGAAACGCAGGGTAGTGATGTGATCGTGGAAGCCGGTGCCGGCATCATCTGGCATAAGTTCGTGATGTGGACCTTGAAGAATGGATATTTTGGACTCGAAAACTTGTCCCTCATTCCCGGAACCGTGGGCGCATCCCCCATCCAGAACATCGGAGCGTATGGTGTTGAACTGGTCGACGTCTTCCACTCCCTCGACGCGTGGGACATCCGCACGGGCCAAACCCGCACCTTCACGACGGACGACTGCGCCTTCAGCTACCGCGATTCCGTCTTCAAACACGAGGCGAAAGACCGATTCATCATCACCCACGTCCGGTTCAAACTCAGCACCATTCCCTCATTGAAGCTCGATTACGGGACGATCCGCGCCGAGCTCGCTTCCTTAAATATATCCTCACCCACGCCTCAGGATGTGAGCGCCGCGGTCGTGAACATCCGGCGTTCCAAATTGCCAGACCCCGCTGAAATCGGCAATGCGGGCAGCTTTTTCAAGAACCCGACGATCGCACAATCGCAATTCGAGTCGCTGAAGCAAGATTTCCCCGAGATACCGGGTTATTCAACAGATGCAGGTGTCAAGGTCCCGGCGGGATGGCTCATCGAGCAGGCCGGTTGGAAAGGATTTCGCGAGGGCGACATCGGCGTTCATGCCAAGCAGGCGCTTGTTTTGGTGAACTATGGCGCCGCGAAGGGGTCGGATTTGGTCGAGCTGGCCACGAAGATCCGCGAAGATGTGAAGCGCAAATATGGCATCGACATCCATCCGGAAGTCAATATCTGGTGATTCGCAGGTCCTTGCCCATTTCTTCCACACCGATGATGTGGATGTCTTTCATATCGGGGTGCAATGGGTTCAACAGCAAGTGAAATTCTTGCGGAATGAGGATGGACGGCACGAAGGCACCCACGTACTCTTTTCGTTCCAGGAATTGATCTCCCAAATGCTGAGCCACGTGCGGAAACATGTTCAGGTTCCATCCCATAGGCAGGTCGTCGATCGCCCATGAGTCGATCGGCATGTCCAATGGGATTTCGAATTCGGTGATCACCCATTTGTCTTGGGAATGGAGTCCGCCAAAACGCACATAGAGCTCGAGTAGAGCGAGTGAGAGATTGGATGATGCGTAGATGGCTGGTCGACCTTTCGAATTCCAACGTCCCCCGAGCCGACTGGCTTCAAAACCTGTCTTATCCCAAGAGTTTGACAACAAACTGATTCGATAGGCGATCACGCCACCACTCCATGCATGATTCGAAGCAGCAAGGATTTCACGATGTCGATACCGGCGTGAGTGCGGATGAGGGTGATTGGCTTTTCACCGTCGAAGTCTGGATTGGGCGCTCGTAACCATCCGGCCACATCCTCACCGGAGGTGAACACATCCAAGGCGATGACCGTTAGGCGAGCGATCTCAAACATGCGTTCGGCGGTGAGTCCGTCAATGCGTGGATGGTCGTTGTACCACCGCTGCAGGGTGCGGTCGGATACCGCCAAAATGGAAGCCCACTCTTTGTTTGTGAGAGGAAGGGTCTCTGTCATTTCCTCGAATACGGAATATGGGAGCCCTTTTTCGATGCGTTGATTGATCTCCTGAATGGCTGGTTGCTCGGCCGCTTCGTAATGGAGAATAGGGTCTTCCAGAAAGATATATCGTTTCATACTGACCAATGTCGCACTATTCGCGACATGGGTCAATTAGAATATCCTTAATTAAAGGAGCATCGTAGCTGGGTTTTCGAGGAAGCCACGGACCGAATTCAGGAACTGAGCCGCGACGGCTCCATCCACCACACGATGGTCGCTGGAGAGTGTCACTTTCATGCGTTTTCCGGGTACGATCGCGCCATTTTCGACGACCGGCACATCACGGATCGCACCGACGGCCAAGATGCAGGCGTTAGGCGGATTGATGATTGCCGTGAATTCTTCAATTCCGAACATACCAAGATTGGAAATCGTGAACGTGCTGCCTTCCCAATCTTTCGGCTCCAGTTTGCGGTCGCGGGCGCGTTTGGCCAAATCTTTGGTTTCCGCTGAAATCTGAGCCAAACCTTTCTGATCGGTGTTACGGATGACCGGTGTCACCAGTCCGTCATCAATGGCCACAGCCACCGCTACATGCACGGAACCGTATTCGCGGATGATATCGCCCAACCAGCTGCTGTTCACAGCCTTGTGTTTGCGTAGCGCCATGGCGCACGCTTTGACAACAAGGTCGTTGAAGCTGATTTTCACATCGCCGGACGCGTTCAAGGCTTCGCGAACCGACACGGCATTCTTCATGTCGATATCGATTGTTTCGTAGAAATGCGGGTTCGTGAATTTGGATTCGGCCAAACGCTTGGCAATCGTTTTGCGCATTTGGGAGATGCGGGTGTCGACGTCTTTTGCCGACGGGGTCGAAGGCATCGTTTCTTTCGAATCATCAGGGCGAATGCTCTCCGCCCCTGCGTTTGCCCCATCCAAGTCTTTCTTGACAATGCGGCCGTTCGGGCCGGAGCCTTGAACTTTGCTCAGATCCACTCCGCTTGCGGCGGCAATGGATTTGGCCAAAGGGGAGGCTTTGATGCGAGCGTCATCACTCTCTTTCGAATCGATATCCCCGACAATCGGATCCTTGAATTCTTTTTTAGGCTCTTCTTTTGTTTCGGATTTCGCTGCCGCTTTGGGTGCTTCCTTCGTCTCGCCTTTTCCACCCAGCAATGCTGAAATATCTTCGCCCGGTTTGCCGATGATGGCCATCAAGCCGCCCAAAGGCACAGCTTCGCCTTCTTTGGCGATGATTTTGAGGATTGTTCCACCGTCGAACACTTCCACATCCATGGTCGCCTTATCGGTTTCCACTTCTGCGATGATGTCGCCGGTTTTGACCACATCCCCTTCTTTGACGTTCCATTTGGCGATCACCCCTTCAGACATGGTGTCGCTCAGTTTCGGCATATCGATTACAATGGCCATACGTTTTTACCGGTAGGTTACAGCGTTTACAGCTTCAATGACTTGTTTGGGTCCGGGCAACCACAGATCGAACAGGTTGCGCGCGAACGGAGCCGGCGTGTCCGGCAGGGTGACACGCAACACAGGCGCGTCGAGATAATCAAAGGCTTCGCGTTGGATCAGGAATCCGACTTCGGCAGCCGTTCCGGCGAACGGATGCGCTTCATCCACAATCACACAACGGTTGGTCTTGCGGACCGATTCGAGCACCAATTCCAGATCAAACGGCTTGATGGTGCGAGGATCGATGATTTCGGCCTCAATGCCATCTTTCGCCAATTCGGCGGCGGCTTTGACCGCGACATGGTACATTTTTCCATGAGCAACGATGGTCACATCCTTCCCTTCACGCTTGATTTTCCCCTTTCCGATCGGAATGAGGTACTCTTCGCTCGGGACTTCCTGCTTCATGCCATACATTTGCTCCGATTCCAAGAAAATCACGGGATTATCGTCGCGGATGGCGCTTTTTAGCAATCCTTTGGCATCGTAAGGCTCGGACGGATGAATGACTTTCAGCCCAGGGAAATGCGAATACATGGCTTCGAAAGCCAACGAGTGAGTGGCTCCCAATTGTCCGGCAGAGGCATTCGGACCACGGAACACAATCGGAATCTTTACCTGTCCACCACTCATGTAGCGGATCTTGGCGGCGTTGTTCAAAATCTGATCCACTCCGACCAATGCGAAGTTGAAGGTCATGAATTCGACGACCGGACGAAGTCCGTTCATGGCCGAGCCCACACCGATCCCTGCGAAACCGAGCTCTGAGATCGGGGTATCGATGATGCGCTTGGCACCGAATTCGGCGAGCATACCTTGGGTCACCTTGTAGGCCCCATCATACTCGGCGACTTCTTCCCCCATGATATACACGCTTTCGTCGCGACGCATTTCTTCGTTTAGGGCTTCTCGGATGGCTTCTCTGAATTGAAGTTCAGGCATGACGGGTCAATTAACGGTGAAAGGGATAATCATTTTCCACATAAACGTGGTCGTACAGTTCGGAGGGATCGGGCTGTGGCGACGAATCAGCGAATTCAACCGCTTCGAGTACTTCGGCTTCCACCTCATCCGTGATGGCTTGAATAGCCTCCTCTGTAGAGAGTTTCTTCTTGAGCATGTAGGATTTGAGGCGCTCGATGGGATCGGTGTCTCGGAATGCGTCCATTTCCTCTTTCGTGCGGTAATTACCAGGATCACTCATGGAATGACCACGGTAGCGATAGGTGCGAAGCTCCACGAAATACGGAATGGAATTTTCGCGAACATCTTTGGCGATGGTTTGAAACTCGTCGATCACGGAAAACAGATCCATTCCGTTCACGATCTTGTATTTCATGTCGTAAGCCAATGCACGCTTCCAGATTTCGGTAGCGGTATGACGAGCCACAGCCGTTCCCATGGAATAGCCGTTGTTCTCGACCACGAAAATCACAGGCAATTTCCATAACTGGGCCATGTTGAAGGCTTCATGCAATGCGCCTTGGTCCACGGCCCCATCACCGAAAAAACAGGTCGAAATCTTTCCGTTACCCTTGTATTTGTTGGCGAATGCCAAACCAGCGGCAACCGGGATGTGGGCACCAACGATACCATGTCCGCCCCACATGTGGTGGTCGGCTTTGAAAAAGTGCATCGATCCGCCTTTGCCACGGCTCGAACCCGTTGCTTTGCCGAACAGTTCGGCCATTCCCATTTTCGCATCGATGCCGCGAACCAAACCCCAGCCGTGGTCGCGATACGCGGTGATGATGTCGTCCTCGGGTTCCAACACGTGGTTCACACCGGAAGAGAGGGCTTCCTGACCGATATACAGATGCAGGAATCCGCCGAATTTGCCTTTCTGATATTGTTGAGCAGCTCGCTCTTCGAAACGACGAACCAAATACATCTCTCTGTACAGAGCGATGACTTGCTCTTCGCTGAGACCCAATTTCTTATGGTCTTTTTTGGTCGCCTCGGGCAGGTCGGTCGTCTTGTAAAACGTGCCGGAAGGCGTGAAAACGGTATTGGACATGACGTAGGGTTTAAGGTCCGGTAAGACCGCAAATATACGGATTTTTCGTTAGCCGATGTGGGACGCCGCTTGGTCCAAAGCCTCGGAAAGCTTCTCAGGGAAGCGCCCGCCGGCTGTTGCCAGATTGGGTTGCCCACCACCTCCTCCACCTACGGTTTTGGCCAAAGCTCCGACGAGCGTTCCGGCTTTCAGGCCTTTGTCGCGGATCAGGTCGTCGGTAACGGAGGCCATCAAATACACTTTCCCCGCAGCGATATCGGACGATCCCAGAACGGTGACCGTTCCTGAGGAGCGTCGCTTGAGCGACTCATAGCCGAGTTGCTTGAGGGCGTCCATTCCGGCATTGGGAATGATGCGTTTGATCAGAGTGACGCCATTGGGAAGGATGGTGGCCTGGGCAAGGGCTTCGTCCAACGCGGCGAGTTGAGCGGTGAAGCGTAGGGTTTCCAGTTCTTTTTCGAGAGATTTCTTCTCGCTCAGTAACAACTCGAGAGAGTGGATCGGATCGCTGCCCGGCCCGATCAATTGAATGAGGGATTGCAGTCGTGCGGATTCCTCGCGGAAGTGGCTAAGGGCGGAGTGCCCGGTGACGGCCTCGATGCGTCTGACCCCAGCCGCTGCCGAGCTTTCATTGAGGAAGCGGAAGACGCCGATCTGGCCGGTCGCATCCACATGCGTACCACCGCACAGTTCGATTGAATAGGACGGATCCACCGTTACCACACGCACCAAATCACCATATTTTTCGCCGAAGAGCATCATCGCTCCCAATGTGCGGGCGTCTTCAATCGGGACATCCGTCGCGATCGAAACCGGAATATTCTCCTGGATTTTGCCATTCACCTCATCTTCGATGGATGCCAGTTGTTTTGGCGAGATGGCTTCGAAGTGCGAGAAATCGAACCGCAACCGCTGATCATCCACCAACGATCCTTTCTGCGCCACATGGGTTCCGAGGTGGGCGCGTAGTGCGGCATGAACCAAGTGCGTTGCGGTATGATGCTTACGGATTTCCGAACGGCGAGCCACATCCACCACGGCTTCCCAATGTCCGGATAGATCCTCAGGCATGCGATCCAGGATATGCACATGCAATCCATTTACTTTTTTCACATCCACAATTCGCAAAATCTCATTGCCTTTGCGAATCAGACCGGTATCCCCTACTTGACCGCCACTTTCGGCATAGAATGGGGTTTCATCCAAAATGATGGCAGGTTTCCCGAGTCCTTCGAATGGATGGATCGGCGTATTCGATTCTAGAGTCGTGTAACCGACAAAGGTTGACGGTTGACGGTTGACGGTTGACGATCCGACTTCAGATGCATCGATGGCAAACTTTCCAGCTGCACGGGCACGGGTTTTCTGCTCGTTCATGAGGCGCTCGAAACCGTCCTGATCGACATCCAAACCTTGCTCTCTTGCCATCAGAGCGGTCAGATCAATCGGAAATCCGAAGGTATCGTGCAATTTGAAGGCATCATCACCCGAAATGACTTTTTTGCCTTCGGCCATGGAGCCGAAGAGCTGAATACCGAGTCCGAGTGTTTTCAGGAAGCTGAGTTCTTCCGCTTTGATCACCTTCGATACATAGGCTTGCTGTTCTCGAAGCACAGGAAACACATCCCCCATGGTTTGGGCGAGGATGTCCACAAGCCGGAACATAAAAGGTACTTTGAGGCCGAGCTTGTCCCACCCGTAGCGGATGGCCCGACGCAAAATCCGGCGCACCACAAAACCGCGTCCGTCATTGCTCGGCGCGGCGCCATCGGCGATGGCGAAGCAAACCGTGCGGATGTGATCGGCGATCACACGCATCGCGATATCGGATGCCTCCGCTTTGCCATAGGAAATGCCGCTCAGATCGCTAATCGCGCCGATGATCGGCATGAACACATCCGTGTCGTAATTCGATGATTTTCCTTGGATCACCGCACAGATGCGCTCGAAGCCCATCCCGGTGTCCACATGTTTGGCCGGAAGCGACTCCAACTCGCCGCTAGGCAGACGATTGAACTGGATGAAGACCAAATTCCAGATCTCCATCACACGCGGATCGCCGATGTTCACCAATGTGGCGCCATCCACTTTTGCTCGTTCGTCATCGGGACGCAGATCGACATGGATTTCAGAGCAGGGACCACAAGGTCCGCTTTCCCCCATCTCCCAAAAATTGTCTTTCTTTCCGAACCGAAGCACATGCGACGGCTTGATGCCGGTTTTCTTCACCCATAGCGTAGCGGCTTCTTCATCCGCCTCCAATCCGTCTTTGGAATCACCGCCAAAAACGGTGGCATAGAGTCGATCCGGCTGCAAGCCCCAGCGTTTTACCAACAATTCCCAGGCCCATTCGATGGCTTCTTCTTTGAAATAATCACCGAACGACCAGTTGCCGAGCATTTCGAACAAGGTGTGGTGATAGGTGTCGTGACCCACTTCTTCCAGATCGTTGTGCTTGCCACTCACCCGGATGCATCGCTGCGTATTGGCGGTGCGTTGCCACTGCTTGCCTTGGGTTACGAATCCGGGTTCTTTGCCGAGGAATATCGGTTTGAAGGGGTTCATTCCGGCGTTGGTAAACAGCAATGTCGGGTCGTCGTGTGGCACAACAGGAACCGACGGAACGATGCAGTGGTCTTTCTCGCGGAAGAATTCGAGAAACTCGGAACGGATCTGGGCAGAAGTTTTCACAAAGGTAGGTTTGGCATTCGGAAAGGAGCGCAAAAATACCAATTTTCCGTCTCACATTCGACGCACACATGACCGACAACCCCAGAGCCACGCTTTCATTCATCGTCAAGGCCGCCTTTCGCAAGTATGGAGAAGATGATATCCTCACACATGCGGCGGCGCTGGCGTTCTATACAATTTTCAGTCTGGCTCCCCTACTCGTGATCCTCGTGGGATTGGTGGCGTTTTTCTTCGGC
This sequence comes from uncultured Chitinophagales bacterium, assembly GCA_964412365.1. Classification (GTDB taxonomy): domain Bacteria; phylum Bacteroidota; class Rhodothermia; order Balneolales; family HLUCCA01; genus CAMTWZ01. The sequence continues at coordinate 16,868 of CAYPOI010000019.1, forward strand.
GAGCAAGCCGCGTCTGGACAACTGACCAACATGCTGTCGAAACTGATGGGCAATGATTCCGCTCTGATGTTGTCCGGATTTGTGGAACAAGCGAATCGTCCGTTCAGCAACATCGTCGCATTCGCTGTGGGTGGGTTCTTCTTGCTGTTCACATCATCCACTGTGATCGCGCAAATGAAAACCACATTGAATCTCATTTGGGGCATTCGGGTTCAAGACGGAAAAGGGTTGCTTCACTTCATCAAATCGCGTCTGATGTCCATCACCATCGTCCTTGTGACGGCGTTCCTGCTGATGCTATCCCTTATCGGTGATGCGATTCTCATGACAATTGGCAATCAAGTGGATCGCGTGATCAATGTTGATCCGATCTTTTGGGGCTGGGTGAACTACTTCGGGTTCGTTAGTCTGCTGTTGTTCTTGTTCACGGTGATCTACCGTGTGTTGCCTGACATCATCATCCGTTGGCGTGATGCATTCGCAGGTGCTGTGGTCACAAGCCTACTCTTTTTGCTCGGCCGGTATCTGGTGTCCTTGTACCTCACGTATGGAGCTTCGGTGGATGCGTACGGCGCAGCCGGATCCTTCCTGGTTGTCCTATTCTGGATTTACTACAACACGCTGATCGTGTATCTCGGTGCGGAGCTGTCCCACCAGTATACCATGCATTGGGGCGGTGGCTATACGGCAGGACGCTACGCCCGCATCCATCAATAGACTTCCACGAACATCCGATCGGAGTGCTTGAGACCTTTTTCGGTCTCCATCACATAATCGGTGAGTCCATGCGTGAGCAAGGTTGTCAGAATGCCGGTCTCCATCCCCTTTAATCCGCAGATGTAGATCAACGTATTGTCTTTTTTAAGGATGGGAATCAGCACATCGGCTTCATCTACCAACGCGCTTTGGACATATCGCTTGGTGCCATCGGCGCGAGGTTCTTCCCGTGAAATGGCCTTGATGAAGTGGAAATTCTCGACATCTTTGTTTAAGGTTTCGAAATACGCCGGATACAGGATGTCGGTGCGGAACGGGCATCCGAAGACCATCACCACTTGGTTTTTGGTCTTGGCGTTCATCAGATCCATGATCATGCCACGGAATGGTGCCACGCCGGTTCCGGTCGCAAAAAAGATGTAGTTGTAATTTTCAGGATTCTCGGGGAGTAGAAAACGTTTGCCGCTCGGACCCGTCATTTTAACGACATCACCGGATTTGAGTCCGCAGAAGTAGTTGGAAGCCACACCCGTGAACAATTGCTGGGTTTCCCAATGCTCATCGATCACACGTTTCACGGTGGTGGCGTAGATCTTGCCTTGTCCGTCTTCCCCACCGGTTGGTGAAGCGACCGAATACAGGCGAAGAGCATGAGGTTTTCCACGCTCATCAAGCCCTGGAGCCAGAATTCCGATCGATTGACCGGAGCGGATGTTGTTCTCCAATGGAGTTCCCGACACATCAAAGGTAATGTGACGGATGAAGTTCGGAGACGCCGCGGCGGTGGCGATCTTTGTTTCGACGATTCGGACATCCACCGGGTCTTTGGGTTTGACTAGGTTGATGGGGACATCCGGGATGACAAATGGCATGCTCATGGTCGTTATATAGGTGTGTTATTATGGATGATGTAGGTCCAAGCCGGAATCCATCCGTCCTTGGTTTTGACTGGAAGCAAAACCCGATAATATTCTGATTCGCCGCCGGGTTCGAAATCTTCCAACAGATCGAGCAGAGGAACGCGTTCTTCGGGGTCAGATAGCACATACAATTCACCATCCACCCATGAATCCGATTCCATCGGTGTAGCTTGGATGGATGTAGCCTTTTTCGCATCCGCCATCGGATGGATGGTGCCTTTGATCAATATGGATTCTTTTGGAACCACGATATAAGGGATTCCATCGTCCATACTATGCCGGATTGCGGCAACCTGCGCGTTTTCTTTATGGGTGTGCTCTCCCGAAAGCAAATGATGATGATCTCCGCCTTCTTTCAAGGTGCCGTAAACGAACAATCTGAACACATTTCCCATGCTCTGAAAATAGGGCGAAAATGTATATTCCGCGATTGTTATATCCCTTTTCCAATGCATAACCGTTATTACCTACCGATTCTTCTGATTGTCTTTGTCATAACCTTGACATCGACGGTCCACGCTCAAAGTTTTTCCTTGACGAACGGCCGAAATCATCCGGAAATCGATTGGATCACCGCTGAAACAGAGCATTTCGTGATCATTTATCCATCGCATTTGGCCGGCATCGAAGCCGAAGCGGCCGCCATCGCCGAAGCCACGTATGAATCGTTGGCCGAATTGTTGAGCGTGACGTTCGATTACAAAATCCCGATCTATCTATCGGATCAAGATGAGATCGTGAACGGGTTCGCGGTTCCATTCGATCGTGCCTACACGCAGATCTGGGTGGCCTTGAATGAAAAAACGGTCTTTTCGAGCAATGAGAAATGGCTTCGAAAAGTATTGGCTCACGAACTGGCCCATATTTTCCATTTCCAAGCGATCAAGTCCAATGTCGGTATTCTAGGCACTTTTCCCGCCATGCGACAAAATTGGACGGAAGGATTTGCCCAATATTCCACGGAGAAATGGGATGCGAAACGCGGCGACGCCTTGCTTCGAACCGCCATTTTCGAAGACCGTTATGATTTCAACCGCGGAGAATCCATCAAAGATCGCGGTCTGGTTTACGCGGTTGGAAACAGCCAACTGCGGTATTTCACGTATGTCTACGGCGATAGCGCCGTAGGCAAACTGTTCGCCGATCGCGACACCATCGCCAAGGTGATCCGATATCACAATTTCGGAAGGGCGTTCAAGGAAACGACCGGCAAATCGTACAATGAATTCAACGACGATTGGAGCCGCTTCGCCAACATCCATTACAACACGATTGCGGCGTACATGGGACATCCCGACAGTTTGGATGCGGATCCGCTCAAATTGCCTGGCACCTTTTTGACGGATGTGGCCTACAGCCCCGACACCACCCTCGTCGCCGTTTCCGGATATGTTTCGAATACGTATCCATTCAGCCGGATTTGGGTGATCGAGCGCAAGGAAAAGGGAAAAACCCGTGTTGTCTACGAGGGATCCGATACCGGTCCGTTGAGTTGGTCACCGGATGCATCCTCCATCCTATTTTCACGCAC
>CAYPOI010000019.1:20135-37932 GCA_964412365.1 uncultured Chitinophagales bacterium
ACCGTATTCACAGACCGATTGACCGACGACCGCACGCCGATCTGGAACCCAACCGGAGACACATTGGCCTTCACCAGCTTGCGCGACCGAGTGCCGAACGTGTTTCTCGTGAGCTTCGATCATGGACGAGTGGGTGAAGAAATCCGCGTAACGAACCAATTCACCGGTTTCACCGCCACGCATTGGGTATCGAGCGATAGCTTGAATCCGTCAGGAACCCTTTTAGGGATGACAACTGACAGCAAGCTTCGTGATCGCGCTTGGCGCATCGACGCTGGCATGCGCACATCCGTTCGGGACGTGCCGATGCCGAATTACTATTCGGATTGGACCACCCGAGACCGCGACGGCATGATCCCTTGGGTGATACAACCGGATGCGTCGCTCATCCAAAAGCGGGGCAGCTATGAGCCATTCAACGAAATTGATCATGTGGTGAGCCTGCCCTTTGTTTATTTCAACACACCGACCGATTGGGGATTCGGTGGACTCACCTACTGGCGCGAACCGTTGGCGATCCATGAATTCATCGCAGGTGCCAGTGTGGCTCCACTGGCCGTTCGCGACCATAGTTACGCCATCGCGAGCTACATCAATCGCTCCTTCCATCCAACGCTTGGTTTTGATCTGTTTCACAACCTGTTCGAGTCGCGGGTGTATTCGGATGATTTCCTGATCAGCACGCAGTCTGGCGCGCGAATCAGCGCGGCATTGCCATTGGACATCATCGATCATCCGTTCACGTCCAGCAATGTTCGATTCGCCACCGCCTTGGTCCATTCCAAACCGGATATTCTGTCCTATTCGCTTCCATTGCAAGACCATTTAGCGCCACCGATCACAGGTACCATCGTCGAATCCGAGTTGAGATTCGCCATTCGTCGAGCAAAGCCTTACGCGAATTCGTTTATCCATCCACTGGATGGAATGGGCCTTGATGTGATTGTGAAATCGGGTCAACTCGATGCCTCATACATCCAGCCCGACGTGAAAGCGTATGCCTTGCTCCCGATCGGCGGACTTGCCCGCATGTACCTGTACGGACGTGCGGTGAAGCGATTCGGAACCACATTACCTCAGGAAATATTGGGTTTCAATCGATACGATGAGCCGGATCTGGGGGATTATGGAATTTTCAATTTCGGACGATCGAGTACGGAGCGGGTTCGAGGATATCGGAAGTATGCCACAGGGGATGTCTTGTTGTTTGGAAGCGCGGAGTTCCGACTTCCTATCGCGAACGACTTGCAGACTCAATTGCTTGGGTTGGTCTCTTTGGGGAGCACCTCGCTTGCGGCGTTTGTGGATGCGGGAATGGTGGGTGGTGTGACGAATCTGCCAGGTGTGTCGACCGAACAGCGAAGTGGCGCAGGAATCGAAATCAAGAATGAGACCAGCATTGTTGGATTTTCGATTTTGCAGAGTGTGGGAGCGGCGCGACCAACAAATGCGCTCATGGATGATGGCTTCACCGATTTCTATTGGCGCATCAAGGGTAGCGTGGCGTTTTGAAACAAAAAAGGCCCTCCCGATGTGGGAGAGCCTTTTTCTGTGGAGATGGCGGGAGTCGAACCCGCGTCCGAAACGGCAAACCGTCAAGCGTCTACATGCGTATCCTGCTATTGGATCTCATCTTCCGGTTAGCCAACAGGCAAGGTTTCGGAAGACCAGGTTGTGAGTTTTAAGGCACATCAGCCAACCGATGATGTGAGTCCCGATCCCATCTGAGTATGACGCTCGGGATAAGGCCGATGAGAGAGCCCTATGCGGAGCGGCCGGCGCCGTTAGGCTGCCAGGCGGTATGCAGTATTGTCTGCGTATACATTTTTTCACAAGCGTTTTTAACGGGATCGATTGTGTTTACCCGGCACGCAACCTGCGATTCCACGCATTCCGTCGAGACCAAGTACATCCCCGGAATATGGAATACTACGAAGATTTCGTAACTTTATTGCTCATTATTTAGACCATACTCTACAGGGACGTGAAGGGAATGAACATCGCAGTTGTCGGTGCCGGTACAGTGGGAGCGGCCATCACCCGCCTGTTGTGCGCCGAAGATCGAGTCACCTCGGTACACGTGATCGACCGTAACGGGAATGCGCTCGAATCGCTCTCGAGTCTGATCGCCAATCCGAAAATGATCATCCATCGGGTGAAGATCGAACGTGAGATGTCGATCATCGGACTAATCAAGGGCGCCGATCTCATCATTTCCGCACTGCCATTCAAACAGAATGTAAAATTGGCTGAAATCGCCATCAAGGTGGATGCCCACTTCATCGACCTCGGGGGTGACGACGACACCTACCTGCGTCAGCTCGAATTGGCCGATCAAGCGCAAGCCGTCGGCAAATGGATCGTTCCGAATTGCGGCCTCGGCCCCGGACTGACCAACATCCTCGCCATGCATGGGTATGAAGCGTTCGACAAAGTCGATTCGATTCAAATCCGTGCCGCCGCATTACCCAAAGTACCTGTCCCCCCGTTGAATTACCAGTTAAGCTTTTCCCCTCAGGGGCTCATCAACGAGTATCTCAGCACATCCGTCATTCTCGAGAACGGAAAATTAACTGAGGTTCCGGCATTGGAAGGAGTGGAAGAAGTGATGCTTCAATCCAGAAAGGAACTGGGAATATTAGAAGCATTTTATACCGCCGGTTCGGCCACAACGCTGGCTCGTCATCTGGAAGGAAAAGTCAAGTCTCTCAATTTCAAGTCGATGCGCTTCAAAGGCCATCGCGACCTGATCAAGTCCTTGTTCGAACTCGGATTCAACAGTACGCAGATCATCGACGTGCGTGTGAACCTGTCGTTTCGGGATTTGTTGATCCGGCAGCTCAGTCGGTATCTGCCAAGTGGGGGTGACGATTTCGTGGCGATGAAAGTACGCATCAAAGGTACTCGCGATTCGAAGAACATCACCCGAGATTACGAGATGTATCAGGAAGCCGACAAAGAGCGGGGCGTATCGGCGATGATGGTCAGCACGGCCATTCCAACAGTGGTGATGGCGATGATGGTGCTAGAAGGGAAGCTTGGTCCCAAAGGTGGGGTATCGGCTCCGGAGTTCATCGTACCGAAGCAGGAGTTTATCGATCGTGTGAAAAAAATGGGACTCCGCCTTCAGCAGACGGAGTCCTCGATTTCATAAGACTTACTTCTTCTTGTTGCGAAGGAGTTCTTCGTCTTCTTTCGGTTTGTCGGAACCGGTCGTAGCGATGGATTGGCGCATATCGGTATCGGCCATCACATTTTTCATATTGTAGTAATCCATCACGCCCAATTTTCCAGTGCGGAACGCATCTGCGATGGCTTTGGGAACTTCCGCTTCCGCTTCAATTACTCGAGCTCTAGCGTCTTGGGTTTTTGCTTTGAATTCTTGTTCTGCCGCTACAGCCATGGCGCGGCGCTCTTCCGCCTTGGCTCGAGCCACTTTCAGGTCGGCTTCCGCTTGATCGGTTTGCAACTTGGCACCGATGTTATCGCCTACATCCACATCCGCGATATCGATCGAGAGAATTTCAAAGGCGGTACCGCTGTCCAAGCCTTTGCTCAACACCATCTTGGAGATATTGTCTGGGTTTTCCAGAACGGCTTTGTGATCAACCGATGAACCGATCGTCGAAACGATCCCTTCACCCACACGAGCCAGGATGGTTTCCTCGGTGGCACCACCCACCAAACGGTCGAGGTTGGCACGAACCGTGATACGGGCAATCGCACGAACTTGGATACCGTCTTTCGCAAGAGCAGTGATCGGTGGAGTTTCGATCACTTTCGGGTTCACTGAGATCTGAACCGCCTGAAACACATCGCGACCGGCAAGGTCGATAGCGGCTGCGCGCTCGAACGTGAGTCCGAGATTGGCTTTGTCGGCTGAAATCAGAGCTTGAATCACTTTGAAGATATTACCGCCAGCGAGGAAGTGGGCTTCCAACTTTCCGATATCGATCGGAATTCCGGCTTTGTTCGAGGTGATGGCAGCTCGAATGATGGGTGCTGGAGCCACTTTGCGAAGGCGCATGGCAACCAGATCGCCAAAGACGTTGACCTTCACACCGGAGAAGTAAGCCGTTATCCACAATCCAAGTGGCACGAAGTACAGGAATAGGAATATGCCGGCAATGACAAGTACAATAATCAGATAGGGAAAGGATTCTAGCATGGTTTAGGTTTGGTTAATGGATAGATGATGATCATGCGTCGAGTTTTTGGACCATGACGCGGGAACTGCTGGTGTCGACTACTTTCACACGTGCTCCTTTTTCGACGAATTCGCCATCGGAGACCACATCCACTCGTCTGTCAAGAACGAGCACCGTTCCGGACGGCCTGAGGGCAGTGATCGCGATTCCTTCTTCTCCGAGAAGATCGTCTTTGGATTCTTGTGAAATATAGCCGCTGGTGCGGTTGGTGGATTCGGAAAGGACCAATTTGTTAAACATGGTGTTTTCGGGCAAGTAACGGACAAATGAAGCGATCATCGCCACACCCAACACCAGAGTAACGGCCATTGTCCATACGGCGTTCGAAATCTGGTTGAGTTCTGGGAAGTTCAAGCCGATGTTGCCAATTAGGGCGGCCCCGAGGCTGAAGATGACCAATGTGATTCCGGATAGCCCGGCCAAGCCAAACCCGGGTATCACAAAGATTTCGACAACGATCAGTGACACCCCGATCACAAATAGAATGATTTCCCAGCTTTCGGCCAGCCCCATGATATAGAGAGGTGCGAAGAAAAAGATAGCACCCAGCCCGGCCATCAATCCAGGAAAACCGACGCCCGGAGTCTGAAGTTCAAAGTACAATCCACCAAGCATCATGAGCATCAGTATGGAACTGATCACAGGATTGGCTAAAAAGCGCAGAACCGATTCAGCCCATAATTCTTGCATGTCAATCAAGGGCGCCTCTTCCCAACCCATATGAGAAATGACGGCATCAACCGATTCGAGCGAACCATTCACAAATCCGAGTTCAACCGCTTCTGAAGTGCTGAGAGTCAACAATTTTCCTTCTTCAATCACACCCTCGACGGCGACGGTCTCATCCACCATCGCTTCTGCGATTCTAGGATCACGCCCTTTGCTTTCTGCGGTCGCCCTCATGATTCCACGCATATAGCTCTGCATCTTTTCAGAAGCGTAGGTGCCTTGGCCATCCACGACCGTTGCAGCGCCGATGGAAGACCCCGGCGACATGAAAATCGAATCAGCGGCAATCGAGATCAACGCGCCGGCCGACGCCGCGTTCTTATCAATGAAGGCGACTGTCAACAAGTCCGTTTCGATCAGGTTTTTGCGGATGTTATCGGCGGCTTCAACCAGCCCACCAAATGTATCCACATACAGAATGACCCCTGCAGCATTGTTGGAACGGGCCCGATTCAATCCGCGTTCGATGTAGGTGTGTAAGCCGTTGTCGATCAAGCCTTCCACATGAATGATGTAGACGCCGCCATCCGGATCGTCTTCATATGAGTTCTGATCTGTTTCGACCTGAAATAACAGGGCGAACAGTAGGAACATCGCAGTTTGGTAATATCGAAATGGGTAATTTTTCATACAGTTTTAATCTACGAAATCGTAACAACACCTGTGCAACCAAACGTAGACGTCCGCAGACGGGTTGCACATAAAATCATCTACTATGCGAGTCTTTTGGAGCGTTGTAGCTCTATCCCTTTCCTTTTCGGTTGCACTTAACGCACAACCGAAAACATCTGTCAGCGGGTATGTGACGGATTCTGCCAACGGTGAAACCCTCCTCTACGCCAATGTGATTATCAAAGGTACGACCACGGGCACGTCTACCAACACATCCGGCTATTATACTATCGTCGGTTTGGCGGCGGGGTCGTACGTTGTTCAATATTCGTTCATCGGCTACGTACCACGTGAATTACCCATAACCCTCTCTGAAGGCCAATCCGTTCGGTTGGATGTGGCCCTGGATCCGGAAGATTTCAGACTCGAAATGATCGTAGTCGAATCGGATCGCGAGAAGGAGGAATCGAGGAACGTGGGCGTGGCTCAAGTTCAAACCAGGCTTATCAAACAGGTTCCTGCGGTGCTGCAGGCGGACGTGTTCCGATCCGTGCAACTTCTGCCTGGCGTGAAGGCCGCATCCGATTTTTCATCCGGATTGTATATCCGTGGCGGCGGTCCCGATCAAACTCTCATTCTGCTGGATCGGACCACCGTTTATAACCCATCCCACTTTTTCGGATTCTTCTCCACCTTCAATCCGGATGCCATCAAAGACGTCCGATTGTACAAGGGTGGATATCCGGCCGAGTATGGAGGACGACTCGGATCCGTGATCGACATCTACAACAAAGATGGAAACCGGGTGGAACGGGCCGGCGTCATTAGCGTGGGCATGTTGTCGTCGCGGGCAATGATCGAGGGTCCACATGCGAAGGGCTCCTACATGCTCGCATTCCGCAGATCCACCTTGGAGCCGCTTCTCTACGTGTTGCAGCAGAGTGTGGACGGTGTGCCCGAAAGCTTCTATTTCTATGATGTGAACGGCAAGTTGAACCTCGATTTGGACGATCGGAACAAAGTGAGCCTGTCGTTTTATGGAGGTGAGGACAACGTGAATTTTCCTTTATCCGACGATCTCCGATTAAATTTATTCTACGGAAATCGCACCGCAAGCGGTAATTGGACACATCTGTTCAGCAATCGTCTGTTCGGAAATGTCACGCTCACGGGGTCGCGATATTTCAATACACCCCGCTTCAATGTCGCGGGAACATCCATCGAACGAAACAATAATGTGTTCGACTATTCCATCAAATCGGATTTGGAATGGGCCGCATCCCCATCACACGACATCCGGGGTGGATTCTGGGCCGGATTGCTCACGCTCACACTCAAGGATCGGTTTGACGGGAATCCGACGACCAATTCGCGCATTCAATCGTCGTACGCGTCCGCCTATGTGCAAGATACCTGGCGATATGGCGATCGCCTGAAGCTGACCAGCGGTGTCCGATTGAATTATTTCACGAAGGGGGATTATCTGCGAATGGAGCCCCGTGTCAGTTTGGAGCATATCCCCCATCCGGCGTTGCGACTGCAAGCGGCCTACGGACGATATTACCAATTCCTAACTCTCATCACCAATGAAGCGTTTTCTGGATTTGATGTGTGGTTGACAACTGATGAAGGGGTACGGCCTTCCTATGGCGATCAATTCGTTCTGGGAGTCAAAAGCTATCCACTACAAGGATACAACCTCGAAGTGGAAGGATTCTACCGTACCATGAACGACTTGTTCGAACTGGATCCGCGCCTACCAGACGCCGCCGGACTTGATTACGCCGATCTGTTCCGGTACGGAAGCGGATTCGCCTATGGACTTGAAGTGATGGTGGAAAAAACATCCGGTCGACTGAATGGCTTCATCGGATATACATGGGGAACCACCCGCCGGAAATTCGAGACGTTCAATAATGATGATTTCTACCCGCCGAAGTACGATCGAATCCATGATGTGAACGTGGTGGCGAACTACCGTCTATCAAAACGTTGGAAATCCACGGCTGTATTCAATTACGCGACCGGACAAGCCTACACGGATGTCTTGGGGCGCACCGAAATCGGGAATCCATTCGGAACCCAGCCGTATCGACCTGTCGTGGTGGGACGTGTGAACGCCTCCCGCCTTCCATCCTATCATCGCTTGGATGTGGGTTTCACCCGCGAGGGGACTTTCTTCGGCAAGGGTGTTTCCGAGTTCCAAATCCAGATCATCAACGCCTATTCACGGCGCAATATCTGGTTCTACAATTTCGATTTGGAAAAAAACCCGCCTACCCGAACGGCTGTGCCGCTGCTTCCAATCCTCCCCACTCTTTCCTACACGGTTTCATTTTGAATATGCGCACATCTACCTACCTCCTGCTGATACTAAGTTTCGCCGTCACAGCCTGTGAAGACTATGGCCAAGACGCGTATCGCGAGCAAATCGTGGTCACATCCTATTTGACCGCAGATGAACCATTCGCCGCACTCACCCTTTATCGTACAGCACCGATCAATGATGTCTATGATGCGGCCAGCTTGGCTGTCCTCGGCGCGAATGTGACGATCCATGAATTGGATGCGGCCGGAAACACCGCATCGCTCATCGCTTATCAGATGACCACGCCCGGGGTCTACCGTTCTGTGGATGCCATGGCCGCGGTCAAGCCTTCGACTCGCTATCGCCTCGACATCACTATACCGGGTCTGGATAACCCCATCACAGCGACCACGTTCGTACCCGATACGTTTCGAGTCCGCGCGCTGAATAGCACATCCCTACCCTATCAGGGTCCAGAGCAATTCGAAGCGAATCTATCACCTAGCCTCTACCCGGGTAGACAAACCTACTACATCATCACCACCGCGGCATTGGACACATCGCAAGGAATGGTTCCATTTTATGATGAATTCAGCGATGAGGAGGATGACGTGACCTTGGTCAGCTCCGGAATCATCAATCAGATGAATTATGAGCCGCAGGCGGATGGGAGCATCAATCTGAAATTCCCATGGCTTGCGGTCGCCTACTATGGTCCGAACGAGATCTCCTTTTATGCCATCGACGACAATGTGTACGACTTCGTGCGCTCCGCCAACGTTCAACTCGGTGGCAGCACCACCTCACCCGGCGAGATTGAAAACATTCTTTCCAGAGTGAACGGAGCGATTGGCGTGTTCGGAAGTATGTCGGTGGCGAAAACCACGATCACCGTCGAAGTTCAATGACCATCGCGGTTCTGCCGGGGATTCGGATCGAGCCCAACTCGTTCAACACCCGGCCTGAAATCACATCCTGACCTGAAGAAAATCCATCCATCCGCTCACTGAACCGATCCGTGCGGATGGTTTTCTCCTCCTCGTCGCCATTCATCACGACCATCACGGTTTCGGTGTCATCGTGTCGGAAGTAGACATAGACATTGTTCACCGGCACGAAATGCGTGAGTTGACCGAAATGGATCACCGGTTTGTCGCGTCTCCAGCGATTGAGATTGCGCATGTAATCGAAGACATCATCCACTTCGAGTTCTTCACGACCTTGCGGGGTGAACGCATCGACCGTGTCACCCGGCCACCCACCCGGAAAGTTGCGGCGCTTATCCGGATCGATTGTCCCACCTTTCATTGCGATTTCGGTACCATAATAGACCTGTGGAATGCCACGAGTCGTCAGTAGAAACGCCAATCCCAACTTGAATTTGGCCACATCCTCACCCTGCGAACTGAAATAGCGGTTCAGATCGTGGTTATCCAAGAAAATGACGTTCCAGAATGGGTCGGTGTATAGAAAATCCTGACTAAGCACATAATACAGACGCGTCAGCCCCGTCTCCCATCCGCCACCTTCATTGAACGCCTGCCCCAGCGCGTAGTACAGCGGAAAATCCGTCACGCTTCGCAAAAATGAATCATAGCCGTTCTTATCCGGAAAGCCGGTCTGCCACCAAGCGGTGGTGGCCACATTCGGCATCCAGGCCTCACCCACGATGTTGAATTTCGGGTATTCATCCAACACGATGCGCGTCCATTCGGCCATGTATTCTTTGTAGGGATAGGGATGGGTGTCCATGCGGATGCCGTCTATGCCCGAATATTCGATCCACCACAACGTGTTTTGGATGAGATAGGTGGCCAAAAGCGGATTTCGTTGGTCCAAGTCCGGCATTTCATCCACAAACCAACCTTTCACGGTCGAATTGCGGTCGCGTTCGGACGCATAGGGATCCATGATGGTGGATGTGCGGTAATTCGTGTTTCCGACCTCCTTTTGGTTGTGCACCCAATCGGATGTTGGCGGATCCATCACCATCCAATGATGCGTGCCCACATGGTTGTGGATCATGTCCATGATCACTTTCAGACCTTTGGATTGCGCATCGCTCACCAATGTGCGGAACTCCTCGTTCGAGCCCAGGCGACGATCCACTTTGTACATGTCGGTAGCGGCATACCCATGATAAAATCCGGCGCCGATGGCATAATTCGGCGGCATGTCGTTCTCGAAAATCGGTGCCACCCAGATGGCGGTCATGCCCAAATCCTGCAAGTAATCGAGACGGTCGGAAAGTCCTTTCAAATCGCCGCCATGACGCCCATAAGGCTGCGAACGATCCGTTTTTTCGAGCATTCCTGGGATGTTGTCGTTCGACACGTCCCCATTCGCGAAGCGATCGGGCATGAGCAGGTAAATCACATCGGACGCATCGAAGCCGTTGTTTCGCATGGTGGAGTGATGTTTATTCAGCAAAGGATAGGTGTGGGTCACCGTTCTGCGTCCGTTTCGAAACACGATCGGCACATCGCCCGCTCGAACGCTCTCATCCATCCGAAGATTGATGAACACATAGTTCGGATTTTCAGTGCGGATGGTGTTCTCCAACCGAACGCCCGGATAATTCACACTCACTTGCGACTGGGAGATATCCTTGCCATACACCAGAATCTGCAATTGCGGATTCTTCATGCCGACCCACCAATTCATGGGCTCGACCCGATCGATCGAAATGGTTTGGGATGTGGCTCCACTGGCGAACAACGTTAGGAAAAGGATCGGAAGCAGTGCGAAACGTCTCATGAAAAAGGTTACTTTTGTGCAATGGTTTCCGCAAATGTACTCAACCCGTTTCGTTTTTTCGCACTCCTACTTGCAATGACATGGATGGCGGATGTGAGCCTGGCTCAGCCGGTGCAGGATGCCACCACCGGACACTTCACCATCGCCCGAGTAAAGTATCGCGGAGGTGGCGATTGGTACAACGACCCGTCCGCCCTGACCAATCTGATCCGATTCGCATCACAAACCCATCCCATCGGAATCCATCCCAGATATGAGGATGTGGACATCGCCAGTCGCGATGTGTTCAAATATCCTTTTCTGTTTCTCACCGGTCATGGGAACATCAGCATCAACCGGGCGGAAGCCACCAACCTGCGTGAATACCTCGACGCCGGGGGATTCCTCTACGTCGACGACGATTATGGCTTGGATCCGTTCATACGCGAAGCCATGCGACTCGTCTACCCCGACGATCCGTTCGTGGAACTCCCTTTCGATCATCCCATTTATCACCTCTCCTTTCCGTTCGGCGACGGACTCCCAAAAATCCATGAACACGACAACCAACCGCCGCAGGGCTTCGGCATCTTCCGTGACGGGCGTCTTGTGGTGTTCTATAGCCACGAATCGAACCTGAGCGACGGATGGGCCAATGCTGATGTGCACGGCCTCCCCGAGTCGTTACGAAACCGTTCCCTGCAGATGGGAACCAATGTGCTCATTTACGCCCTCACATCCGGTCTGTGATTTTCTTTTGAGTCCGAAATTGGCGAAATTCAGCGCATGATACTCCCCATCGCCTCCGATCACGCCGGGTTTCCGGCAAAAGAGAAGGCCATCGCCATTCTCGAAGCCCTCGGGCACGAACCAGTCGATTACGGAACACATGATGAATCGTCCGTCGACTACCCCGATTACGCCATTCTCGTGGCTCAAGCCGTCTCCAAAGGCGAATACGAACGGGGCATTCTCATTTGTGGAAGCGGTCAAGGCATGTGCATGACCGCCAACCGCGTGCCTGGCGTTCGTGCCGCGTTGGCCTGGAACCCTGAAATCGCCGGATTGGCGGCACAACACAACAACGCGAACGTCTTATGCCTTCCCGGACGTTACCTATCCTATGACGACATCGAAGCCATCATCAGCAAATGGATGAACACCACCTTTGAAGGGGGGCGCCATGAAGGCCGAGTCTCGAAAATCCACTCCAACACATCTTGTTAACCCTCATTACTGAATGAACTCACTTGCTCAGCACGATCCGGCCATCGCCGCACTCATCGACCAAGAAACCGAACGTCAGGAATACGGCCTGGAGCTGATCGCTTCCGAAAATTTCGTATCACCTGCGGTGATGGAAGCGATGGGAACATCCCTCACCAACAAATACGCCGAAGGGCTTCCTGGCAAGCGGTATTACGGCGGCTGCGCGGTGGTGGATGAGGTCGAGCGCATCGCGCAAGAGCGTGCGAAAGAGCTGTTTGGTGTGGATTGGGTGAACGTTCAGCCCCATTCTGGTGCGTCGGCCAATGCCGCGGTCTATTTGGCCTTGATGAAACCCGGTGATACCCTGCTTGGCCTGGATTTGAGTCATGGCGGACACTTGACGCATGGATCACCCGTCAACTTTTCCGGCTTGTATCACAAAGCCACATTCTATGGCGTGGATGAAAAAACGGGTCGCCTAGACATGGACAAGATTCGTGACACGGCTCGCTCCATCCGTCCAAAAATGATGTCGATCGGTGCATCCGCCTACCCACGGGATTTCGATTATGCCGCGTTCAGGTCCATCGCCGATGAAGTCGGGGCCCTTTTATGGATGGATATGGCGCATACCGCCGGACTCATCGCCGCGAAACTGCTCAATAATCCGTTTCCGCATACCCATGTGGTGACCACAACCACGCATAAGACCCTTCGTGGTCCGCGTGGTGGAATGATTCTGGTGGGCACGGATGGGGAAAACACCTTGGGCATCACCGCTGCCAAATCAGGTCGACTCAAAAACTGGTCTGAAATCTTCGATAGCGCCGTTTTCCCAGGCACACAAGGCGGCCCGTTGATGCACGTGATCGCGTCGAAAGCCGTCGCCTATGGCGAAGCGCTTCAACCTGGTTTCGTGACCTATCAGAAACAAGTGATCGCCAATGCGAAAGCGATGGCCAACCGCTTCATGGAATTGGGTTACAACCTGGTTAGTGGCGGTACGGATAATCATCTGATGCTCATCGATCTCCGCTCCAAAGGTGTGACCGGAAAAGAAGCCGAGGAAGCCTTGGGTCGCGCAGAAATTACGCTGAACAAGAACATGGTGCCGTTCGACACGCAAAGTCCGTTTGTGACATCTGGAATCCGTATCGGTACGCCCGCTATGACTACCCGCGGCTTCACCGCAGAGGCCTTCATTCATGTTGCAGACCTCATCAATCGTGTCATCGAAAACCCGACCAACGAATCCGTACTGCACGCCGTGAAAGCGGATGTTCACCACTTATGTGAACAATACCCGCTGTATCGGACCGTATGAACCAAACCCGCGCCGTGATGGATGGTGAACCGCCCGTGGCCAAACCGCCGGCTGAAATGTCGTTTCTCGATCATCTGGAGGAGTTGCGCTGGCGCATCATCAAAGGCATCGTCGGAATCGTGTTTGGTGTCGCGGTCGCAGGATTGTTCTCTGATTTTTTCATCGATGTGGTGTTGCTCGGTCCGGCTAAGAAAGACTTTTTCATTTATTCCGTACTCGGAATCGATGCGGTCGACCTCATTTTCCAAAACCGTAACCTGCCCGGACAATTCTTCACCTATTGGGGTGTATTGTTCTCGGTCGGTTTCGTGATCGGCTCCCCCATCCTGTTCTATCAATTGTGGATGTTCCTTGAACCCGCTCTCGAGAACAAGGAAAAACGCAGCACCACAGGCATCGTGTTCTTCATCACGGCCATGTTCGTGATCGGCATCTTGTTCGGATACCTGCTCCTCACACCGTTCGCTTTGCAATTTTTCGCGACGTTCCAGATTTCGGAATTCGTGCGAAATGATTTCGACATCAACGCGTATTTCACATCTATCACGATGTGGGTGCTGGCATGCGGCATCATTTTTCAGATACCGTTCATCAGCTACATCTTGTCGAAAGTGGGATTGCTCACTCCCGAATTCCTTCGCAAATACCGCAAGATTTCAATCGTGATCTGCTTCATTTTCGGGGGCATCCTCACTCCTCCCGATCCGATCTCGCAGTTCATGGTCGCCATTCCGTTATTGTTGTTATATGAAATCGGAATTTGGATCAGCACAGTCGTGAATAGGAACCGGAACAAAGCCATTTTCGGTGATGCGAAAGCCTAATCGGCTTGCAGCGTCGACCTCTCTGTATCTGAGGCAACACGGTCAGAATCCGGTCGATTGGTACCCTTGGGGGGATGAAGCTCTCGCGAAAGCGCGTGCCGAAGACAAGATGATCTTCCTGAGCATCGGGTATTCCAGTTGCCATTGGTGCCATGTGATGGAGCATGAATCGTTCGAGGATGAAGCCATCGCCACGCGTTTGAATGAGGGATTCGTACCTATCAAAGTGGATCGTGAAGAGCGTCCAGATCTGGATTCCATTTACATGGAAGCGGTTCAGATGATGAGCGGTCAGGGCGGATGGCCATTGAACGTCTGGTTAACACCCGATCTCAAACCCGTCTATGGCGGCACCTACTATCCCCCCCAACCCATGCATAGTCGGCCCTCGTTCGCGATGGTCCTCGACCGGCTGAGTGAATTATGGTCTCAAGACCGCGCCAAACTCCTCGATCGGGCGGAAGGCATCGCAGACAGCCTCACTCGCGACTTGTATGAGCATCTCCCTCCTGCTCCCGTCGAAGAATCCTTGCTCGGCGCCGCCCTTACCTCAAACAAAACCCGATTCGACGCCACGTATGGCGGGTTCGGGTCCGCACCCAAATTCCCGATGGCCATGTGGCTGTCCTTCCTATGGCGCCGACCCGAAGGCAAAGACATAGTACTCCAAACTCTTTTGGCCATCTGCCGAGGAGGCATCTACGACCAGATCGGAGGCGGCTTCCATCGCTACAGCACCGACGAACGTTGGTTGGTACCACATTTCGAGAAAATGCTGTACGACCAGGCCTTGCTTCTGCGATTGATGTCCGACGTATGGGCCGAAACCCGCCACCCACTTGTGAAATCATGCATCGATCAGACCGGAAATTTCCTCGATCGTGAAATGAAATGCCCAGATGGCGGGTATGGCTCGGCATTGGATGCCGACAATGCCGGATCGGAAGGCGGATTCTATACCTGGACCTACGACGAAATCACCTCACTGGCTCCGGAAATCTCAGAGGCATATCCACTTCCCATTCATGGCAATTGGGAACATCGCATCATTCTGGAGCGGCATTCCGATGTACTGCTTCCATCCGAAACCATCGAACGGCTACTTCATTACCGCGAACAGCGTGAACCTCCGGCATTCGATCCGAAGCGCCTCACATCCTGGAATGCCATGCTGCTTTCGGCATTCGTATCGCTTCATCAGACAACATGTGAGGACATCTGGAAAACGCGCGCCTTGGATTTGGCGCAGTGGCTGCATCAAAACGCGTATGATGCCGGTTTAGTGGAACATATCGCGGATGGTGGCGACGGATTCTCGCAGGATTATGGAACCTTATGTGAGGCATTCTGCCATGTGTATGAACTCACGGCCGATTCAAAATGGCTTTCGGCGGCAGAATCGATCGCCGAGAAACTGCTATTGAATTTTCATGATGCGGCCACGGATTCATTCTACTTCGCCAAACCGCAACCGGATCTGCTGTTCCGCAAAAAGGAGATGTTCGATCACGCCGAGCCATCGGGTAACAGTGCGGCATTGGCCGGACTGTACCGTTTGGGTCGACTCACTCTGAATCCGAATTATCTCGGCATTGTTGAGCGGGCATTGAATGCGTTGTCGAGTGTGTTTGTGGACCATGCGATGTCC
The DNA here is from genome assembly GCA_964412365.1 of uncultured Chitinophagales bacterium. Lineage (GTDB taxonomy): Bacteria > Bacteroidota > Rhodothermia > Balneolales > HLUCCA01 > CAMTWZ01. The sequence continues at coordinate 35,734 of CAYPOI010000019.1, forward strand.
TTGGGCGTTGCGTTGCAAATCGCACAAGAAACCGTGTCCGAACGTACCGAACTCGTCTTATGTGGAGATGACGGACGATTATTGGCCGTTCAGGCATCGATCCCAGATCCATTCCGCATCGTCATTCAGGGAGATAGCCATGGAAAGACAACCCTTAACGGAAAGTCGACCGCCTGGCTCTGCACCGAATTCGAATGCCAAGCCCCGATGCATACACCAGAAGAGTTGGCCGATGCGTTACAGAACCGTAAAAAAGGATATCTTTAGCCCGTATGAAATCACGCTTCTCTATTCTCGCCGCACTACTGTTAATTGTCACGCTCAACGCATGTGACTGGAACTCCGGATTTCAGCTTCGTCCACCGGATTTCACAACAGTTCCTGCCCCGTACGACACCACCGCAGCCCATAAATTCAATCGCGCAGATGGATTGAATGTGTACACCTTGGACGAAGGATCAGGCAATTTCACGATTACCGAAATCGACCGGATTTATGTGTATTACACGCTTCGGACCATGGACGGGAAGATCCAAGAAAGCACGTACGCGAACGGAAACACGACAAGTCCGGTGATTCTGACCATGTCCAGCCTCATCCGCGGATTCCGCGAAGGCTTATTGAATAAGAAGGCCGGGGCGAAAGTGGTATTGATTGTTCCACCAGCATTAGGCTATGGAAACAATTCCTCGCATCAGTTCCGCACGGACACGCTTCGTTTCGATGTGGACATTATTTCCATATACGATTGACGCGCGGTCCGATCGCGCACAGCAATTCGTAGGAGATCGTGCCGAGTTGATGGGCCCAAGCTCGTAATTGAGCCGCATCCGAATCATAAATGGTCACAGGTGTGCCTGTCGCTACCGGCTGATCACCCAGCCAAATCATGCACGCATCCATCGTGATTATTCCGATTTGTGGAACCGCTCGATCCGGTAATAGAAGAGAGATGGATCCGGAAAGCGGACGCATCATTCCGTCGTGATAGCCTACTGGAACCACGCCATAATACCCATCCTGAGGGGCTGTCCATCGGCCACCATAACTCACCCGATCCCCTTTTCGGATGGGTTTCACTTGGTTTACAAAACTGGTCCATGTAAGGGCTGGGGTCAATCCATGACGTTGCGCAGGGGCTGGATCGATGCCGAAAAGGGAAATTCCCGGACGGATGGCATCAAAACGACCTTCCGATTGCATCAAAATGGCAGCGGAATTCGCGGCGTGCACCATCACACCTGCGCCAAGAGCGTTCACGACGGGCTCGAATCGGTCCAACTGCATGTTGAAGTAGCTCGGATCGGGATCGTCCGCGGTAGCGAAGTGGGTCATCAGCCCGGTATGATTCAACTGCGGATGCGCTGACACGGCTCTCTGGATGGAAGACAGTTGCTCGGGGTACAGCCCCGTTCGATGCATTCCAGTGTCGATATGCAGATGATAGTCGGTGCCGGGCAGCAGGAACTCGAAATGAGCAAGATCGCTGACCACAGCGGTGATGTGATGCCGACGATACACCTCGGCATTCCGCGCCAATGGTGGTGCAAAAACCATTATGGGATGCTGAATTCCGGCATCCCGCAACTCGACCGCCTCTTGGATTTGCGCTACCGCGAACCATTCGGTATGAGGCGCAAGAACCGCGGCGGTTTCGATCATCCCGTGTCCATATGCGTTCGCTTTCACCACACAGATGGTAGGCCGATCTCCGCCTGCTTCACGCAAAAAACGTAGGTTTCGCACGATGGCGTCTTTCGAAATATGGGCTTCAGATAGGAGCATAACGTGTTTCTTTCAACCAAAATCGGAGTTCATTGGCATCGGCCACGCCCACAACGGCACCACTTCGAACCACGGGTAGGAATTCAGCTTCAAAGGGTTCGGAGTGATTCCACGATTGAGCGTCATCAAGGTCGATATAGCGCTGTGGCATCACCGGAAATTCTTCATTGGTCATTAGATTTCTGACACCGATCAAAACGAGGTCTTTGTCGAGGATAGGCAGGAGCATATTCCTATTTGACGCAGCCAGATCGTGATACGAAACGGGTTCATGGATCAGATCGGCCAACGTCGGTGTGGCGAGCAATTCATTTCGTCCTGCGAACACGGTGTAAGCCAGATAACCGGACAGCAGAAAAAACAGCAAGGTGTAGGATGATTTGTACACCGAGACATCCAACAAGGCCACCATCA
>CAYPOI010000020.1:0-37507 GCA_964412365.1 uncultured Chitinophagales bacterium
TTGATCCGTGCCCAGTTTGGAGACCAGATCGAAGCGTCGACCCGCATCCTGGCCAATTTCAGTTCGCTTCTGAGTGTCGACGACCTTCATATCCAGGAGCGCGGGGGCATTTTCTTCGTGGAACCCGATTTCTTCAAGGTCTTTTCCATTCCATTGATTGAAGGTGATCCTGAATCCGCCTTGAGTGGCGTGAACAGCTTGGTTCTGACCCGTTCGGCCGCAAAACGATATTTCGGGGATGAGGACCCGATCGGTCGCACCATCCTGTATAACAGCTCTGCGCCTCTTGTCGTGACTGGAATCATCGAGGATGTGCCGTCGAACACACATTTCCAATTTCAGGTACTTGTGTCGTTCCGCGCAGTTGAGCAACAACTGGGTGAAACGTTCATGACAACGAATTTCGGAAGCAACAACTATTACACGTATGTGAAATTGAAGGAAGGGGTGGATCTCCGCGAGTTCGAATCGCAACTACCCGGATTGATCGATTCCCAATTCGCCGCAGCGCCCACGGGTCAGCTCGCATCGCAATTCAACATCTTGCACGTGTGGCCAATCACATCCATCCATTTGCAGTCGAATCTGGATGCGGAAATCGGGACCAACAGCGATATCGCCTATGTCTGGATCTATTCCATCGTCGGATTGTTCATCCTGGCCATCGCTTGCATCAATTTCATGAATCTGTCGACTGCCCGATACGGCGACCGCATGAAAGAAATCGGGATGCGGAAAGTGATGGGTGCGGATCGCGCCTCCTTGATCCGGCAGTTCCTTGGAGAATCCATCCTGTTCACACTCATCGCCTTGCTTATTTCAATCATCTTGGTGGAGTTGGGGATGTCCTCCTTCAATGAGTTCGCCAATAAAGAGGTCGGATTGAACGTGATGCAAGATCCGTGGCTAGTTCCCGGACTTCTATTCGTGGCGATGATGGTAGGCGTTCTTGCCGGAAGTTACCCAGCGCTGTTTCTGTCTTCGTTTCAACCTCAGGCCATCCTCAAAGGGGAGTTGACCACAGGAAAGGGTCCGATGCGATTCCGATCGGCGTTGGTGGTGCTTCAATTCACCATATCCATCGGCTTGATGGTGTCCATGGGCATCGTGTACAGCCAGCTGGATTACATTCAGGATAAGGAACTCGGATTTGAGTCCGAACAAATTCTGACTCTCCCAGTCAGTGCCGAAATCAGTAACCGATATAGCGATCTCGAATCAAAATGGCGAACGCAGCCCGGAATCGTGGATGTTGCCCTTGCGAGCCGCATCCCTTCTGGTCGACTTCTGGATTCGCAAGGCGGGCAAGCCGAGGTGAATGGCGAGATTGTGCCCATCACCTTTCGTATCGCCGACATCCATGTGAGTCATGAATATCTGAACACCTTCGGGATGTCTATCGTGGCTGGCCGCGATTTCGATCGCAATCTGGCCAGCGATTCCTTGCAAGCGTTCATCATCAATGAAATAGCCGTCGAAAAAATCGGATGGGAGACGCCGGAAGACGCAGTTGGAAAGCGGTTCAATTATGGAAACCGCTCCGGTTATGTGATCGGCATCGTGAAGGACCATCATTTTGAAAACCTACGTCAGGCGATCTCTCCGATGGTTTACATGATCACATCCGGCCGCGCTAATTCGGTCGTGTTCCGCTACGCCGAATCGTACAAAGACGATGTGATGGCCTACTTGGAATCGGAATGGACCTATTTGCGACCAAACTTCCCCTTCGCACCGACATTCATCGACGAGGCGTTTCAATCGCAATATGAATCGGAAGCCACATTGGGAACCCTGTTCGGCTTGTTTGCCGGGCTGGCCATCGCGATCGCGGCCTTGGGTTTGTTCGGACTCGCTTCATTTTCCGTCCAACGTCGCATGAAAGAAATGAGCATCCGAAAAGTGATGGGAGCGAGTATCCAGTCTATCCTGATGCTGCTGAATGCGGAATTTCTTAAACTGGTCGGGATTTCGTTTGTGATCGCATCCCCGATCGTCTGGATGTTGATGAGTTCCTGGCTGGAGACCTTCGCCTATCATACCCACATCCGCATCACACTGTTTGCGATCGCTGGACTCGGAGCATTGGCGATCGCGTTGATCACCGTTTTGGGTCAAACTCTGAAAGCGGCGGCGCAAAACCCGGTGGAGTCCTTGCGCCAAAATTGAACCCTCAATTGGTAACTGACTTGTGTATATTGTGCCATCCGTACACAATAGTTCAGGCCCCCGTTGAGTACCAAAGGTTTAGTAAGTCAATACGTCAGAGTTGGATTTCGCGTGATTCTACGCGAAAAACTCTATGCCCTAATCTCGATCATCGGTATGATGGTCGGGATTTCCGCATTTGTGCTGATTTCCGTGTACATCCAGGATGAACAGGCTTTCGATAAGCACATTCCCGATCCTGAAAACACCTATCGCATTTACAAGAAAACACTGCCTGGTTCGAATGGCAATGATGGCGCCACAACCCCGATGGTCTTGCATGATGTACTTGACGCCGAGTTCGGGTCGGACCTGCTCGCAACCACGAGGGTCTTCAATTTTCAAACGAAGTATCTGACCCTCTTCATCCCTGAAAGTGAAAAGCGGTTCAGCGAGGAGCGATTCTTTCTAGCCGACAGCGCCTTTTTTGATGTGTTTGGTGCAGAGTTCATCTATGGGGATGCGGCCACAGCACTGGCTAATCCCTTGAGCCTGGTACTGACCGAATCCTCGGCCGTCCGATTGTTCGGCGAGGAAGATCCCATCGGTAAGAGCCTGCGTTTTGAAGGCCGGATGACCTTAAATGTCACCGCTGTCATCCGCGATCCAGACCCAAGGTCACATCTGCAGTACGATATGTTGGCGTCGTTCACCAGTCTCAACTCGTTTTACACGCGTGGCATACCCGACACGTGGTTTTGGGACCCGGCCTGGACATATATCCGCCTCAAACCCGGCACATCGGTCAAAGGTGTGGAATCGACATTGGAACGCATTGCTGCAACACGTCTTCCCGATCCCCTCGACAAAGAAATCACCTATCGCTTGCAACGAGTGTCGGACATTTGGCTCACATCCGAACTGGAGGCTGAAATTCGTCCGGTTGGGTCGAAGCGTCATTTATTTTTGTTCGGATTTATTGCTTTTTTTGTGCTGATGGTGGCCAGCATCAATTCGATGAACCTGGCGATCGCCAGGATTTCCCGACGGATTCGGGATGTGAGCATGCGAAAGTTGATGGGCGCCGACACCTCCCAAATCCTTATGCAATACGCAACGGAGAACGGCATCATCAGCATCTTGTCCTCCCTTTTTGCGATTGTGGCCATCGCATTCGCACTACCTTTTTTCAATCCACTTGCGGACAAATCGTTCGGGACCGACATCTTTTTGAATCCGATTTTCTGGGTTTTCCTGGTCGGAACCACCCTCGTAATGAGTTTCTTATCCGGGTTTTATCCCGCTTGGCTGGTCGCTAAAAGCGCCCCTCTCGATTTGATGAGACAAGGAGGATTGCGATTACGCGGCGGCCACAGTCGAAAAATCCTCATCACGGCTCAATTCCTGATCGCATCCGTTCTGATCAGCGGAAGTCTGTTTGTGATGCGGCAAATCGATCATGTTCGGAGCGCCGATCTGGGTTTCGATACGACCGACGTGATTGTGCTACCCGTCGCGAATTCCCGCTTCAATTTCTTTTATGATGAATTCCGCGCTCGTGCGCTCACCAATCCGGTGATCGTGGATGTGACCGCATCCAACGAGATCATCGGGGCTCAAAGCGCCCTGTTCGATTACTCGGCGGAAGGCGACCGCAACCAAGACAAAGTCTCCTATCCGTTTTTGTTTGTGACGCCTGGTTTCGACAAAGTGATGGATGTGACCCTTCTCGCCGGACGTGCGTTTTCAATTGACTTCCCCACGGATGCCACCGACGCCGTCATGATGAATGAATCGATGGTGAAACGCCTTGGATGGTCCAGCCCGCAAGAGGCCATCGGCAAATGGGTGACTCGGGATGATTTTCAGTACCGGGTGATTGGCGTGGTCAATGATTTCAACACATCCAGCCTCCATAAACCCATCGATCCGCTCATGTTGGAAATGCCGATTCCTTCCGCGTTTCCGGCACAAATCAAGTATGTCCATGTGCGCGCGGCACCAGGTCAGACCGAAGCCGCCCTTGAGGTGATGCGGGAATTGCATGCGGAATTCGATCCCCGTCGATTGTTTCTGCCATTCATGTTGACGAACGAACTGAACGAATTGTACCAATCCGAACGTCGGATGGGGGATATCGTGACTGTATTCGGCTTATTGGCGGCCTTGATCGCAGGACTCGGCCTGTTCGGCATGGCTAGTTTCACCTGCGAGGCCCGTCGCAAAGAAATCAGCATCCGACATGTGATGGGTGCGAATACCGCTAGTATGGCTTGGTTGCTGGCCAAAGAATTCACCATCCTCGTGCTCATCTCGTTATTGCTCTCGATTCCCATCCAACTGAAACTGCTCAATTCGTGGTTAGAGAATTTCTCCTACAGAATCCCGATCGATCCGATCGTTTTTCTGCTAACCGGATTCGTGGTCCTTATGTTGGCATGGATGTCGGTCGGTCTTCATATCTGGGATACCATCCGCCGGAATCCGGCCGATACCTTGCGATACGAATAAGTCCGCAGCCCATTCGTCACAGATTCAAGGTGTTTCGACACTTCGACCGCACATCGCCTCGCGGTTTGACGTATTGGCTTTTGAACTCACGTTTCTACCATTAAATCTTCTCAGGAGCCATTATGACAACAGGAATTCTTATCGCAGCCTTCGTGCTGAACATGTACACGTCACCCGCTAACGATTTGTTCGACGCGGTGAAACTGAATGAAACCGCAAAAGTGGTGCATCTCGTTGCCAACGGGTTTGATGTGAACGCCACCGACCATCTCGGAATGACCCCGTTGATGTATGCCTCACGCCATGAGGATGGTGCCTTGATCGACTATCTGATTTCGCAAGGAGCGGATGTCAACGCGCAAAACAACGCCGGTGCGACGGCCATCTTCATTGCCACACGCCACAATCGTTTGGCTACGGTCGCGAAGCTCATCACCGCCGGGGCGGATCTGTCGATTCGTAACGATGAAGGTCATCGGGTCCGTGATATCGCCCGCATGTACGATCGTCCGATGATCGAAAGTCTGATCTCGGGTCACCTTCGCTCGCTGCGGAGTTAAAACCTCAATGTGAAGCTCGTCATGGATCCCGGTTCGCTCTGAACACTAAGGGATCCATGATGAAGCCTCATGATCTGTTTCGATAAACTAAGACCGATGCCACTGCCGGTCTTTTTTGTTGTGAAAAAGGGGATGAAAATATTGGAGATCACCCCAGGTTCGATTCCCGGACCATTGTCCGACACCCGCATCAGCACGCGCCCTCTCTCATCCATTTGCGCCTGCAACACGATCACGCCGTCTGTCGAATCGCTGAGCGCATCGCGCGCATTCAGAATGAGGTTGATCAGCACTTGCTCGATCAAGTCGCCATCCGCGGTCACTTCCAAACTTTCCGGCTCCACACTTCGGAGCATTTGGATGGAACGTCCGTCCAATTCAGTCTCCATCAGCCGGCACACATTGTCGAACAACGATTTGATGCTTACGATCTGGTAGTCGGGTTTGGGGATGCGAGTGAGCTGACGATACGTTTCCACGAAATGCAAGAGTCCTTCCGAGCGCCGCTGAATGGTTTCGAGCGCATTGCGTATGTCGCCCAGATCTTCTTTCGCGATGGATCCGGAATCGGATATCAATGTTTTTGATGTAGCCGCAAGTGATGAGATCGGCGTCACGGAATTCATCATTTCGTGAGTCAATACACGGATGAGGCTGTGCCAGGCTTCCATTTCCTTCTCTTCGAGTTCACTCTGGATGTTCTGCAACGACACCAGCATCACGTGTCGGTCGCGCAATTTCATTTCGGTCGCGTGGATGGAAATATGCAGGATGTCGTCCTGATGTGTCGTTTTCACCAACCGGCGTTCTCCTGTTTTGATGGTGGATAGAACCGACACCAATTCCGGACTGAAGTACTCGAACGCGCGGATGGATCTCGGATTCGGGTACCTCAGCATACGCTTCGCCGCGCCATTGTATAGATCGATCTCCCCATTCTGATCATAACTCAGCAAACCGATGCCTACGTGCTGAACCACAGTCTGCAAATAATGATAATGCTCTTCTTTTTCAGCGCGGGTTTTCTTGAAATGGGTGATGACCTCGGTGAACGCCTGATTCAGTTCAGCGAATGAATCTCCGCTTTTCGTCGGGAAGGTTTGTGTGAAATCTTCATACCGGATGGCGCGCAAGAATCGCGACAAATCATGATTGGTGCGGTCCACAAACCGGAACAAAAGCCAGATTTGCACCAAGGCTCCAATGGCCAACAGGAGGGTGGTCGCGAACAGATCGGACGCCATGCCCAAGCTTAACGTCAGGACCAAGGTTCCGGTGAGCAAAACCAACCGGAGGATCATTTGAAATCGGAAGTGCTTAAAGACCATATTTTTCGATGCGTCTGTATAATGCGGCGCGGGTGAGTCCTAACTCGTTCGCGGCCCGAGTGATGTTGCCGTCGTATCGGTCCAAGGCTCTGCGGATCACGGTCTTCTCCATGTTCTCCAGATCCATTTCCTCCAATCCAACCGACCGATGCTGGTTGGATGCGATCACATCCGCCGGTTCCAAGACATGCGTTTCGCTCATGATCACGGCTCTTTCCATCGCATGCTGCAATTCGCGGATGTTCCCTGGCCAAGAATGATTCATCAACGCCGCTTCCGCCCCCACAGACAAAACCGGTTCCACTTTCCGATACTTATTGGCATATGTCTGCAGAAAATGGCGCGCCAATTGTAACACATCCTTTCCTCGTTCACGAAGCGGCGGCAAGGAAATTTCGACGGTATTGATGCGGTACAATAAATCCTGCCGGAAGGACTTGTCCCTCACCATATCGTGGATGGGCATGTTCGTGGCGAAAATGAGTCGGGTGTCGAACGCCACAGGCTTGCTCGACCCCACTCGTGTGACCTCCCGATTTTGAATCACGGTCAACAGCTTCGATTGCATGCTCAGCGACAGATTGCCGATCTCATCCAAGAACAGACTTCCGCCATCGGCCACTTCGAAACGGCCAGGGCGCTCATCCCTGGCATCTGTGAATGCGCCCTTTGTATGGCCAAACAACTCACTTTCGAAGAGGGACTCCGTGATCGATCCCATATCCACCGATAAAAACAATTCGTTCGAGCGCTCCGAACCCCGATGCAACGCCCGAGCCACCAACTCTTTGCCGGTCCCGTTTTCGCCCAGAATCAACACATTCGCATCGGTCTTGGCCACTTTCTCAATCATGCGGAACACGTCGCGCATCGGGGTCGAGGAACCGATGATGTCGTGATAGGGCGTATCAAGGTCGCGTGATAGCTGATGTTGCCTTGTGCGCCATTTCTCGACCTCATGACGCGTCTCACGCAGTGTTAGCGCCGATGCCAAAGTGGCCAGCAGTTTTTCGTTCTGCCAAGGTTTCAGCACGAAATCGGTGGCGCCTTCTTTCATCGCTCGAACGGCGGTTTCCACACCGCCATAGGCTGTCATCAATACCACGACCGACTGTGGATCGCGGTCGCGGATTTCCTTCAGCCAAAAAAAGCCCTCATTTCCACTGGACACATCCCGCTTGAAATTCATATCCAAAAAAATGACATCGAAAGCTTGCTCGCTCAGCAATTCGGGGAGCATGGCGGGATCGGGTGAGGTGAGCACGGTTTCGACATGCGGTTTAAGAACCATTCGCGCGGCGAAGAGAACATCCTCGTCGTCGTCAATCACCAATATTCGTCCTTTTTTCATAGACATGATCGGAGTGAAGTGAAAAATCCGTGCCGGAAATCGAAATCCCGTATTGTATGCAGAATATAGCATCGACTGTCCGAAATCGGACAGTATATTGTGCAGGAACGGACAACATCAAGGTGATATATTGCCCTATTCGGGTTGGCACAGGAATTGAAACAGGATGGACATGGATCGAAAAATCGAAAAGAAAACCTTTACCGCGAAGAATGTTGCCTTATATGGCGGGCTCATCGCTGTTGTGGCGTTCGTGGCCTACCAGTTTATTTGGGCCGATACGAGCAGCCGGTTGAATGTGGAGATGGCTCGCCTCACGGTCTCTACCGTTGAAACCGGAGAGTTCCAGGAATTCATCCCGGTGAACGGGACGGTCATTCCCATCCGCACGATTTATCTGGATATGGTGGAAGGCGGACGTGTCGAGAAATTGCATGTGGATGGCGGCGAACTGGTCCGCGCCGGTGATACTCTGTTGGTTTTGGGAAATAACAATTTGCAGCTGGATGTGTTGAACCGCGAATCGCAGACCTTGGAACAAATCAACAATCTGCAGAACACCCGGCTGGCTCTGCAGCAGGAGCGCTTAAGCTTGAGAAACCAAGTGCTCACTTTGGAAACCGATTTATTGACCCGCCGCCGGAATTTTGAACGAGACAAGGCGCTGATGGATCGGCAACTGATTTCGGAACATCAGTTCTTGGAGTCGAAACAGTTGTATGAGCAAATATTACAACGCCGTGACCTGGTAAAAGAACAGATTTCCTTAGACTCTCTGGCGACAGAGAATCAATTGAAGTTCATCGACGCGTCACTCGTCCGCATGCAAAGCAATCTTAGGTTAGTCACACGTAGCACCGATTACCTGGTGGTTCGGGCGCCGGTTACGGGACAACTCACATCAATCAATGCGGAAATCGGTGAAAACAAGAACCGCGGCGAGCGCATCGGACAAATTGATGTGCTGGATGGGTATAAGGTCCGCGTAGGAATTGATGAACACTATATTTCCCGCATCCAATCGGGTCAGACGGGCAGTTTTGATTTCGCCGGACAAACCTACACCTTGATCATCACGAAAATTTATCCGGAAGTGCGCGAGGGCCGCTTTGAAGTGGACATGGAATTTCAGGACATGGTACCCGAAGGCATCCGCCGCGGGCAAACCCTTCGTGTCCGCCTGGCGATTGGCGATTTCAGCGAAGCGATGCTCTTGCCTCGAGGCGGGTTTTTCCAAGCGACCGGTGGAAACTGGGTGTTTGTGTTGGATGAAGGTGGCCAATCCGCATCCCGCCGCCCCATCCGCATCGGTCGGCAAAGCCCGATTTTTTATGAAGTTCTGGATGGCTTGCAGCCGGGCGAGCGCGTCATCACATCTTCTTACGACACCTTTGGCGATAACGAACGACTCATTCTTCAATAAACCCTCCTATGATCAAAACAGTCAATCTTAAAAAGTTATACACCACAGAAGAGGTGGAAACCACCGCTCTGAACAACGTGAACCTCGAAATCAAGCAAGGCGAATTCGTCGCGATCATGGGACCATCCGGTTGCGGAAAGTCCACCTTGCTGAACATTGTGGGATTGTTGGATAATCCGTCCAGCGGCGAATATTGGTTCTTGGACCAAGAGATATCGAAAATGTCGGAGCGTCAGCGCGCGAACATCCGCAAACAGAACATCGGATTTGTATTTCAGAGCTTCAACCTGATCGATGAGCTTACTGTATTCGAAAACATCGAATTGCCATTGATTTATCAAGGTGTGTCGTCTTCCGAGCGCAAAAACCGTGTGGAAAAGGTGATGGAGCATATGCAGATCTCGCATCGTTCGGGTCACTTCCCGCAACAACTATCCGGCGGACAGCAACAACGCGTGGCTATTTCGCGTGCGGTAGTCGGTGAGCAAAAATTGATTCTGGCGGATGAACCGACCGGTAACTTGGATTCGAAAAATGGTGAGGAAGTGATGAAGCTTCTCACGCAATTGAATGATGCGGGGACCACGATCGTGATGGTGACGCACTCGACGATCGATTCCGAATACGCCCATCGCATCATCCATCTGTTCGACGGACATGTGGTGAGCGAAAACTACATGGAGAAGCACAAGGCAATGGCGTAAATTGTCGGCCACATGGCCGGACTCTATCTCCACATTCCGTTCTGCCGGCAAGCCTGCAGCTACTGCGATTTTTACTTCGTCACAAAAGCCGACAAGATGTCGGTTTTCGTGGATGCGTTAAGCGCGGAGATCCGCGCTTCGCAATGGGATCATCCCATTCATACCATTTATTTCGGTGGCGGAACGCCTTCCCGTCTTCCAATTCCAGAATTGGCGCGTGTGTTCGATGCTTTGCACGAACGATTCGATCTGAGCGCGATCGACGAAGTCACCTTCGAAGCGAACCCGGACGATGTGTCCGCTGCCTATCTCGCAGATCTCAAAGCACTTGGCGTCACCCGCTTAAGCATGGGTGTCCAGAGTTTCTCGGAAGAGCGCCTACGTTTCATGAACCGGGCGCATAACTCCAACGAGGCCAAAACCTGCTTGAAATTGTTGAATGATGCGGGTTTCAAGACCTGGACGGCGGATCTGATCTATGGGAATCCGGGTCAGTCGGTCGAGGAACTTCGCACAGACATAAACACATTGCTTTCATTCAATCCCCCGCATGTGTCCGCCTATGCGCTCACCATCGAACCACGCACTCGATTGGGCAAGCAGGTGGAATTAGGCAAGCTGATGGAGACGGATGATGCGATGGTAGCCGAGCACATGGATGTCGTGGCTGTGATGCTCTCCGAGGCCGGATTGCAACGCTATGAAGTGAGCAATTTCGCCAAGCCGGGTCACGAAGCCGTGCATAACAGTCGATACTGGACGCACGAGCCTTACTTGGGATTTGGTCCAGCGGCGCACAGCTTCGATGGGGTGCGGCGATGGTCAAACGTGCGGGATTTGGCCAGGTACGTGGCGTCGGGAGGATTCTTATCTCGCGAAGGCCTCGAAACACTGACCACGACCCAGTTGGTGGAAGAACGTTTGCTGATGGGATTACGCACTCGGGAAGGACTTACCCGAACGGAGCTTCGGGAACGGTATCGCTACGAGTTGGGGGCGGGGCAGGAGGGGGAGGTCAAAAAGATGGTGAAGCTCGGACTACTGACGGATGATGGAAACCGCATTCGTCTCACATCCGGCGGGTATCCTCTAGCAGATGCCATCACCTTGAGCATCACAGCAGAATCCTGACGCCGCCCGACGTATAGATATTGGTCACATCCACACCGATGTATCGAATTCCAGGGATGGAGGCTTCCTGGTATTGATAGTTATAGGCGCGGATGTAGCGGGCTTCGCCATACACTTGGATCCATCTCCAACTTGTTTGGAGCTCGATTCCGGCCATCAGATCGACCCAATGCCGTTGGAAGGTGGTCGCGAACAAGGTGTAGTAGAAGTCGTTGTTTCGAACCGCGCGTTCGGCGAAAAATCCGATACGATGCCGCTTGTTCAGAAACGCGATGTTCAAAAATTGGCTGCTTCCGCCCGGTCCGACTCCTGATCCGATGATCTGTCCTTTATTGGTATACCCATGGCGTACCACATGATGCGAATACCAGGAAGGGGATGGTCGGAATGAACGTGTGGCTGTGAATTCGGTCTGGGTCATTTCCGCATGAATCAACACATCCAACCCGAAATAAAACGGCAGTTGTTTTTGAGCTCCGATCACATACGCGCGGGTATGTTCGGGGATTTCCAAGAAATCGGCCGGACTTTTCGCCATTTCTTCTCTTCCGTATTCGCCATACACTTCCACGCCCGATTCGGGCTGTACATACCGGAAAAAGAAGGATGCTTTTCGGTCGCGGACATCCTCTTCAAACGGGTCTACGGTAAATCCGAATGGCTGTCGATGATGGGGTTGGAAGGGGGACAGATAATCGGTCCAGCCTCGCAACGAACGGGAGTAGGCCATGTCGGTGACCGCGGTGCCGAGGGTGAGTCCGGGTGTCCATTTGGGCTGCCAAGCAAGCACATATCCCATCAACACACGGTAATCATCCGGTCGTTTTCGAAAGAAAAAGCGTGACAGGTGGGCGGTGTCTGTTCTTCGAGGGTCTAAATTCGAGTTCTCCAATTTCCCGATGATGTATTGCGCTTCGAATCGTCCGATAGGCGTAGCAATCGGTTTTCTAGTATTCAGTGTGACGTGCAAGAATCCCGGGGCATTGTTGGTCATGAGCAAGCTATTCCGGATTCCAGGTCCCCACCACAGATGTTCTGTGGATGCGCCAATCGACACATCCCTCCAATGAAATCGGATGGATGATTGCCCCGGCAAGATCTTTTGTGTCGGCTTGTAACCGAGCCGTTCCGGTGCATCGATATTGTTCAGCACATTTGTGAAGTAGATCCGCCAGAAATACACTTCATACTCTTCTGGGAAGGTCTGGAAGGAGTCCAATGCGGCGGTGACAAGTTCGGGTTTGAACTGCACTGAAACGCGCCCGTCGTCATAGTAGAATCCGCCGGACAAAAACGTGCCCAATCCTTTGCCAGGAATTCGGTTTCCAAAGTTGGATCCATGCCGGTTTTTCGAATTATGCATGAATCCGAATTCGACCGGCAGGATGGTCATCGAACTGTATCCATCCCTCTTGCCCATCAGCGGTTGTTGGATCGGAAGGATGGTGAACGACGCCGTACTGCTATCGCGCCCTGCCATTTGCTCGAATCTCGCCCATTGAGAATCGACACTGCCAACGGGAAGCGTTTGAGCACGCAATCCCGTCGACAGAACCGATATCAGCAAGGAGAGAACGAGGCGTTTCACGGATGGGGTTAGTTCCGATTTGATTTGTCGGGATACGCCGGAGGAACGGGCAGTTTCTTCGCGGTTTCCAATTCTTTCAGGATTTCCTGGATGCCGCGGATCAACTGCTGATCGGTGCCCGTGAATTCCAGATACGGATCGTTGTCGACGATGATGTCGGGATCCACGCCATATCCTTCGATGATCCATTCCTTGCCATCGATGTCATAGAGTGCCGATTCTGGCTTGTTCAGCGATCCCCCATCCACAAACGGAAGGCTTCCCCAGATGCCAACCACGCCGCCCCAACTCCGTTTTCCGACCAATTTTCCAAGTCCGGATGCGCGGAAGCGATAAGGGAATATATCCCCATCCGATGCGGAGAATTCATCCATCAAGGTGATCATCGGTCCGGGCATCACGCCGCCTGGATTCGGGGTCGCGGCTCGATCGCGCGCTCTCGACATCATGATCGCTTCGCGACGCAGTCGTTCGATAAGCATCGGCGATACATTTCCACCACCGTTTCCGCGAACATCAATGATCAGTGCTTCTTTGTTGAGCTGTGGATAGTAGTATTTGATGAACTCGTTCAAGCCGGTGACACCCATGTTCGGCACGTGGATGTAGCCCACGCGTCCGTTCGTGGCCGCAGCGACTTTCTCGATGTTTGTGCTCACCCAATCGAAATACCGAAGCTGGGATTCATCGCCGATCGGTTTCACGGTCACCTGACGAGCGCCTTGCGGATTCGGACGCGAATTCACCGTCAGAATCACCGATTTATCGACGGTTTGGATGAGCGCTTCTTGGATGTTCGTCATCGTGTTCACGGCTTTTCCATTCACCGCGATGATGAAATCGCCTGCGTTCACATTCACACCGACTTCGGTGAGCGGTGAGCGGCGGTTGGAGATCCAGTTTTCACCACGATAGATTTTCTTGATTTGAACATAACCCGAGCGGTCGCGAACGAGATCCGCGCCAAGCAAGCCCATGGGTGTGCGAGGTGCCGTAGGAATATCGCCTCCGCCCACATAGGCGTGGCCCGCATTCAATTCGCCGATCATTTCTCCGAGGATGTAGCTCAAGTCGGCGCGCGACTGGATGCCGGCAATCCACGGTTGATATGAATCACGAACCGCGACCCAATCCACGTTGTGCATGTTCGGATCGTAGAAGAAATCCTTCATCTGTCTCCAGCTTTCATGGAACACCTGGTTCCACTCGGCGCGACGATCGAGATGCATCTGCAACCCGGACACATCTACTTTTGCGGTCAAATCCACCGTCGATTTCGGAAGATCGATGATGGAATAGGCGCCCTGTTTGACTACCAACATTTTCTTGCCGTCCGCCGAAACGGTGTACCCGTTGATCGTACCGAGATTCGTTTCTTTCTGGTCTTTCAAATTGTACAATAAAAACTGCGCTTGGGTATCCGTGCGGCCGTTTCTCATATAATAGACCGCGTCGCCGATCACCGTCAGATTGTAATAGTTGGATGCGGGCCCTGGCAGAACGGTGACTCGATTTCCGATCCCATCCACATCCACTTTGTTCGCCGTTGCGGCAGGCTTGACCTCCGCCGCGTTGACTTCGTCATGTTTTGGCGCGAAGGGCGAAGGCGTGTCCTTCGACAGTGTGACGAAATAAATGCGACTCATATCGGTATAGGCGTGGTTCCATTCGGTCTGCGAATAGATCGGGTTGAAATCGCGCCCCGAAATGAAAAACAGATACAATCCATCTGAACTGAAGGTGGGTGAACCGGATGAGTACCAGGTATCGGTCACCGGCCATGCTTTTTTCTGATCCACCGAATACAACATCACGCGGCCGTTGGTGAGATGCTCGGCACGAGCATAGGTGATCCATTTCGAATCGGGGGACCATGAAAAATCACGGATGTCCCATGTCTCGGTTTGATCGACCACTGTGATGGCTTTTGTGGCCACATTCAGAAGGTTCAGACGCATCGCTCGGTCGCTGAATAGAATGTGTTTCGAGTCGGGCGACCAGCTCAGATCGAACTTGTAGGTTCCGCCACCGGATGTGAGTTGAACCGCCGCAGACGATCCATCCTGCGCCACGCTCCAAACCTCATCCGAACCCGATGCATCGCTGATGTAGGCGATGGATTTCCCATCCGGCGACCATGCCGGGCTCCGATCGTGCACTCCCGACGAATTCGTGAGATTTCTGGTGATGCCGTTCTTGGCAGGGACCGAAAACAGATCGCCGCGGGCCGCAAACACGGCACGACTTCCATCTGGCGCGATGTCGCCGCCGGCAATGGATTCATGAACCTTCACCAAGCCATCGCGCGACGATGCGAAATCTTCGCGGATGTGCACTGGAACCCGTGTCGCGCGCTCAGTCGACAAATCGAAGCGCCATAACCATCCCGCTTGCTCAAACACGATCGCATTATCGCCGATGGACGGAAATTTGATATCGAAATTGGTAAATGTTGTGAGCTGACGCGTTTGCTTCGTGGCCGTGTCGTACACGAACAAGTTCATTTTTTCGGACGCATCGCGATCGGACAAATAGTAGATCCGATTGCCCTTCCACATCGGGATGATGTCTTGCTGCGTGTTATTCGTGATGTTTTCAACGGACTTCGACTCGAAATCGAACACCCAAATATCGTCGGCCATGCCACCGCGATATCGTTTCCAGGTACGGAATTCGCGGAATACGCGGTTGTAAGCCATTTTCTTGCCATCGTCGGAAAAGCTCATGAATCCGCCGCGAGGCACCGGTAATTGGGTGGCGATATCGCCATTCAGTGGCGCGGAATACAAGGATCCGATGAAATCATTGAACGTGTGCATGCGCGAACGGAAGATCACGGATTGTCCGTCGGCCGACCAATCCATCACGATGTTGTTCGGACCCATGCGGTCGGTGACGTCGTCGCGACCCAGAGTTGCCGTGTAGGTGATGCGGGTTGGAATGCCGCCTTGCGCCGGCATGACGTACACTTCGGTGTTGCCATCATATTGGCCGGTGAATGCCAATTGCGACCCGTCTGGTGAGAAGCGTGGGAAGAGTTCCATGCCTTCATGGGTGGTCAGTTTACGGGCGGTTCCGCCGGCAGAGTCGACGGAGTACAGGTCTCCGGCATAGGAGAACACAATGGTGTTTCCGTGTGTGGTAGGAAAGCGAAGCACACGGGCTTCGTCGCTAGATTGTGCGCCTACATTGGATGTGATCAGTATGCAGAACGCGATGAGAAAGGTGATGTGTCGCATGATGACGAGTGAGATTAAGGTGAATAACTCGGACCCGTCAATGTACCAAAATCCCCCGACTCAGAAGTAGACCTGCCACTGTGCCGTCATCAAAAATACCGGATCGACCGAGGGTGCATCAAACTGTTTTACGGATGCGGCGAAGGTCAATTGGTTCGCCCAATCCAGTAATTTCACCTGTGCACCAGCGGTGAGGTAGGTGATGGGTCCGGCATCAACACGAAACCCTTCTGTGTTAGAGTCATATCGCTCCGCGCGGGCGAATAGTTCCACATCCTCGCGGACCAAATGGCCTGCGAAAACGCTTATTCCCGAGGTCGTCTGATTGGTGAATTGAACGGTGATGAAGTCCAGTTTCACACGGGTCGGCTGAATGCCGACTCTGTTTCCCCAATACAGATGCGCCGACGCATCCCAGTACGACCTTGGATCGGATGATTTGGTGGGATTGTATCCGATATGGACTCCCGCCTCGGAATTTGGGTCCGTTTTCGGAATATAGCGGATCATGCCTGAAACAGCGATCGCAGCAGGGTTTTGTCCGAAATTGTTGTTTCCATCCGACACACCACCTCGGATGTTGCGCGAGTTGCTCCCACTATGGACGAAGGAGCGCAGTTCGAGTTCATCCAAGCGATGCACCACTTCCACACCGTAGGAACGTGCATCCGCGCCTAAGGTCTGTCGCGCCCAGTTCTCGGCAATGGCAGCGCGATCGAGTCCGTCTATTTCATGATGCAAAGTGAAGGCCATGGATTGCGGCTGCGCACCCACAAATCGACCTGCACGCAACATCGTCCGATCATTCACATCCCATTCCGCACGCAAATCGGTGAATGCGGCCGATGCCCCACTTCCTTCCATCTGAAGAAACAATCTCAGTTTTGGGTGAATGGTGCCATACAATCGGATGCGGGCACGTCTGACTCCAAACCCGAACTGGTTTTCGGGCAGTGCCGGATTCAGGTTCGGATTGCTCAGAAATGTGGCTCTCGACTGCAAGGTGCCGCCGATGCGAAGTTTCATGTCACTGTTCAAGATGGTGACGGGTGCTTGCGCCGTTGCAACGGACGAGACCGCAAACAAGAGACCGAAAAAGGCATATCTAAAATAATTCATGCTCTAAAAATCAGGAAAATCGCCCAAAAAACGTATGACTTTTGTCAGGTTTCGTTCAATCGGGTCAGCAAAATCTCTAACGTCCATACCCGACCCAAGAATTCCGTATGGGTCGCACCGTTCATATGCTGATCGAGTTTAGTCCTGACATCCGCCTGATCGATATACTTGCTGTAGTGTCTCGGTCCATGTAGCAAAGAGTCTGCGATCATCGTTCTTGCTGGTTCTTCTCGCAGCCAATTCGCATAATCGGTGAATCCGGATGGAGGGAAGAATTTGCTCTTGAGTCCCATCATTTTCATCATCGCCCGATGCATGAAAAATGGAAAGGATAATGGCAATCCGGTGCGCTGCCAAGGAATTCCTTTCATGGATGAAACATAGCGCGACTGTAGTATTTGTAGATACAATTGTCCGTTCAATCGCCAGTGATCCGGGTAGCGATAAATGAATTCAATTAGTCGATTATCCGCGAATGGAAGCCGCTGGGGGATGCGTCTCCACGCCATCCGGATGCCTTCCATGATGAAGCGCCGCCGCCGTTGACGGATGAAATACGCGTCGATGTGCGGAACTCCATCAACGGCGTCCAGCCCTTCAATTAGTGATGGGGCGCATCCGAACCATTCGGATGCGATGTCGAGCGTGATGGGAGTATCGCACCAAGCCCGTTTCCTCAAGTAACTCCCCCCGAACAGCGTATCTCCCAAAAACCCGCTCAGATGCACATCGGCGATCTCCGACATCCTTCCCAAGGCCTCAACCCCGTGCATATGCAAGATGTTGAACTGACCGCCAGACTCCCAAACACCGCGACTCCGTTCCTCCAGCCAATTCCTGCTTGTGATCTCAACACGCTCGTGGGTCACACCGGCTCGACGCGCCACCCCTTCCCCCATCCGCATGTCTTGGCTTGCCCCACCACCGTACGTGATAGTGCCAGCACGCTGCCCAGCCTTCAGCGTCGCCGCGAGAATGGAACGTGAATCGAGTCCGCCACTTAAGAAGATTCCGGTGCGTTGTCCTTCCTGTAAATGCGATTCGACCGATTCCTGAAACAAATCTGCGACTTGTGCCGCGACGTCTTTCATCGACGGCGGATTCGGGTCTTGTTCAATCTCACGCCACGACCAATACTCGCGATCCGAAATCATCTCTCCATCCGATAACCGTATCGTTCGAATGGTGGCCGGAGGCAATAAGTGGATGTCCGAGAATAGGGTTCGGTTTTCCAGCAGATGTCCGATTGATAGAAATTGTCGGACCGATGTCGGGTCGATGTGTCGATTGATTTCGGAATGGGATAACAATTCCGGAATCTGTGTGGACCAGTGCCAATTCTTCGCTGTTTTGGTCAGGTACAGATGCCCGAGTCCATGCCGATCGGTAATGAAATACAACCGATCACGAGCCACATCTTTTATCACACAAGCGAAGACGCCATTCAGGGAAATCAGAAATCCGAAATCCGGATCTTGCTCATAGAGTGTTTTGATCGACACATCCGATGGCACCAGGTACCCATCGAACCAAAACGTTTGTTGTGTGGAGTCGGACATGTTCGAATATACATCAATCTCATTGCGTGTACATGCAATAATGAGTATGTTCTCGTATGGAATCCAATGATCATCCGTTCGGAACATACCTTTATTTCTCGGTCGGCGCCTTGAATCGGGCGATGAGTCGCTTGGCCGATGAGGCCTTTGCGGTGCACGGAATGTCGCCTTCGCACGCCATGGTGTTATTGCATGTGGGCGAAACGCCGGATCACCCGATCGGCAAACTGGCTGAAACACTGATGCTGGATGCGTCCACCATCACCCGCCTCATCGAAAAAATGGAACAAAAAAAATTCGTGACGAGGCGAATTGATGGCCGAGAGCGACGAGTGAGCCTGACTTCTGCGGGTCAAACCATTCTGCCAGAACTTCGTCGCACTTGGATTTCCCTTCAATCCGCATATTCCGCTACATTGGGTGAAGACCACGCGAGGGTGGTCGCCAAATTATCTTTTGCAACCAGTCAAAAACTCACATCCCCATAAGATCATGACTATCGCCATTCTCGGAACCGGATCCGTCGGAAAAGCCTTAGCGAACGGATTCGTTTCGCTCGGACACACGGTGCGTATCGGCTCGCGCAGCGGGACCAAGCTTACACAATGGATTTCCGAAAAAGCGCCGAATGTAACCGAAATGACATTCAAAAAAATAGGGGATGGAGCGGATATGTTTGTGCTCGCCGTGAAAGGGGCGCATGCGGAAGAAGTGCTTCACCAGGTCGGTAAAAAAAACCTGAAAGGGAAACTGGTGATCGATACCACGAACCCGATTGACGACGACATCCCGCCGAAAGATGGCGTATTGAGTTATTTCACGGACATCAATTACTCATTGATGGAAATCCTTCAAGCCGAATTCAAAGAAGCGGAGTTCGTGAAAGCGTTTTCGTGTGTGGGCGCACCGCTGATGGTACGTCCGAACATGGAAGGAGGTCGGCCAACGATGTTCATCGCCGGAAACAGTGACAAAGCCAAGAAAACGGTTGTCGATATTCTGAACTCGTTCGGATGGGATGTGAATGATATGGGAACAGTGGTCGGCGCACGCGCCATCGAGCCTTTGGCCATGCTGTGGTGCATTCCTGGATTTCGGTCGAACAGATGGAACCATGCGATGAAGATGCTGTCCGCAAGTATCACTTAAATCACCTCAAAAATGGCGCCATATACTCGCTTGGTGCCACGATACAACGTCAGTATATAAGTGATACTTCCCGGAAGTATCACTTAATAACGCGCTAAATTCAATTCCGTATATTGATGGACCTCAATCCTTCAAGGTCTTTTATGCCGGAAAAGAATCGACTTTCGCCAGACGGCATCCCCATCAAAACGCAATACACATCGTCGGATGTGACGCAACCACCTGCGGGTGCGGGAGAGTTTCCGTTCGTGCGCGGACCCTATGCGTCGATGTATACGCAGCGCCCGTGGACCATCCGTCAGTATGCTGGTTTTTCCACTGCTGAAGAGTCGAACGCCTTTTATCGGAATGCGTTGAAGGCGGGGCAAAAAGGACTTTCCGTGGCCTTTGATCTGGCCACACACCGTGGGTATGATTCGGATCATCCGCGTGTGATGGGGGATGTGGGCAAAGCGGGCGTCGCCATCGATAGTGTCGAAGACATGAAATTGTTGTTCGATCAGATTCCTCTGAGCGACATGTCCGTTTCCATGACCATGAATGGCGCGGTGCTTCCCATCATGGCGCATTTCATTGTGGCGGCTGAGGAGCAAGGCACGCCCAAGGAACTGCTTAGCGGCACCATCCAGAATGATATTCTGAAAGAGTTCATGGTGCGCAACACCTATATCTATCCGCCGGTGCCGAGCATGCGGATCGTGAGCGACATCATCGAATACACGGCTCGCCATATGCCGAAATTCAATTCCATATCGATATCCGGCTATCACATGCAGGAAGCCGGGGCCACACCGGCCATCGAGTTGGCGTTCACCTTGGCCGACGGGCTCGAGTATGTGCGCGCCGCCAAAGCGAAAGGCTTGGATGTGGATGATTTCGCGCCACGACTCAGTTTTTTCTTCGGCATCGGCATGAATTTCCTGATGGAAATCGCGAAGCTTCGCGCGGCTCGTCTTTTATGGGCTGAACTGATGCGCGAGCACTTCCATCCCCAAGATGATAAATCGTTGATGCTGCGCACGCATTGTCAGACATCCGGATGGAGCCTAACCATGCAAGATCCGCTGAACAACGTGGTGAGAACCACCATCGAAGCCATGGCGGCGGTACTGGGTGGCACGCAGAGTCTGCATACGAACAGTTATGATGAGGCCATTTCCTTGCCAACCGAGACGGCGGCACGCATCGCGCGGAACACACAGCTCATCTTGCAAGAAGAAACCGACATCACGCATACGGTCGATCCGTTCGGAGGCAGTTATGCGATGGAAGCCCTCACAAAAGATTTGGCCGATAAGGCTCGTGAGTTGATCTCGGAAGTGGAAAAACTCGGCGGGATGTCGAAGGCCATCGAAACGGGTATGCCGAAACGCCGCATCGAAGAGGCCGCAGCGAAAAAACAAGCGGCGATCGATTCGGGCACGGAAACGATCGTCGGTGTGAACAAATACCGATTGGCGAAAGAAGACGATATCGATGTGAGGGATATCGATAATACGGCGGTGCGCGAGTCGCAGATCCGTCGCTTGGATCACATCCGCGGAACGAGGGATCAGTCCGCGGTTACCGCTGCGCTCAACGACTTGGAAAGGGCCGCATCCGACCCCAAACAAAATCTATTGGAATTGGCGGTGATTGCGAGTCGGGCACGGGCGACGGTTGGAGAAATTTCCGATGCCTTGGAGCGCGTGTATGGCCGGCATCGCGCCACACAATCCACGATTTCAGGAGTGTACGAACGCATGTATACCAAAAAAGATGAATTCAATGCGGTGCGCAAAGCTGTGGAAGACTTCGCAGCCGCACATGGTCGCCGACCACGGATCTTGGTTGTGAAAATGGGCCAGGATGGCCACGACCGTGGCGCGAAAGTGGTATCCACCGCTTTCGCCGATATGGGATTTGATGTGGATGTGGGTCCACTGTTTTCCACCCCAGAAGAAGCGGCGAGAATGGCTGTGGAAAATGATGTGCACGTGATTGGCGTATCGAGCTTGGCTGCCGGACATAAAACCCTCATCCCGCAACTCATGTCCGCATTGAAAGACGAAGGTGCGGAGGATATCCTCGTTGTTGCCGGCGGAGTGATTCCCGCGCAGGATTATGACTTTTTGACCAAGAACGGAGTGGCGCTGATTTTTGGTCCAGGTACGAACCTGCCCAAGGCGGGATTAGAGGTAGTGAACCGGATTCCGTAATATCGGTCATGAAAATCGTTATTGCTCTTCTGCTGACTTTCGGCTTGGTTGGTCAAATCTTCGCTCAAACTCCCATCCGCATCAATGAGATCATCGCCAGCAATGGCAGTGGAATCCGTGACGCGTTCGGCGACCGGTCCGATTGGATTGAATTGCATAATTACGGTCCAGCTGCCATCGATTTGACAGGATTCTTCCTCACCGATTCCAAAACGAATCCAACCAAATGGAGCTTTCCGGCTCGCTCAATCCCTTCGAATTCGTACTTGATCGTGTTTGCGTCCAGCCGGAATATCGTGTCTGGATCGGAAATTCACACCAACTTCGCACTAGCTAAAGGTGGTGAATTTGTCGGTTTGCGCACTCCTGCCGGAGTATTGGTCGATTCGGTGAGTTTTGGTCCGCAACAAGACGATATCTCTTACGGACGAACTGCATCCGCACCGCATGGATGGGTGTTTTTCGAAACACCCACTCCGGGAGCGGCGAATGGGGATGCCTTTGATGGATTTGTACAAGCGCCTCAATTCAGTCAACGAGGCGGTTTTTTTGGCACACCCATCACGTTGACACTCACTCCAGCTTCGCCCGGCGACCAGATCTACTACACGACGGATGGAGTTTCGCCCACATCCGCATCCACATTGTATACGGGTCCGATTCAAATCAACTCCAATACACCGATTCGAGCCATCTCCACCAAGCCGGGGTTTGTGTCGAGCGCGGTGGTCACGCAGACCTTTCTATTCAATGAACCCGCAACCTTGGCGGTCATTTCGATTGTGACCGATCCCGATGGTCTGTTCAGCGATCAAAACGGGATTTATGTGACAGGGACGAACGGAATTGGTGCGAAATGCGACCCCACACCTCGCAATGTGAATCAGGATTGGGAACGGGTGGCCAATTTCGAGCTGTATGAATCCGATGGGCAGTTGGGGTTGAACCAAGTCGCCGGACTCAAAATCATGGGTGGATGTTCGCGCTCCCGTTATCCGCAAAAATCCTTTTCATTGCATGCAAGAGCGGTTTATGGGGATGGAAAATTTCGATATGCGATTTTCCCGGATCGTCATATGGTTGAATATGATGCATTCAACTTACGCGCTGCGGCCGATGACCAAGTGCGCACGTTTTTACGTGATGCCTTCACCCAACATGTGACCACTGAATTTATGGACTCGGATGTGGCGGCATATCGTCCGGCAGTGGTTTATCTGAATGGCGTGTATTGGGGAATTCATAACATCCGTGAGCGACAGAACGACGATTATCTGGCAGACAAATTCGGGGTGAATCCTGACAGAGTGAATATGATCGAAAACGATGCCGTGGTGAAGGAGGGAAGCAACTCGGCGTTCCTGGCGCTTCGTAACTACATCCGTGATATAGACCTGACCAATCCATCCAATTACGAGTATGTGAAGACAATGATGGATGTGGATCAGTTCAGCGAATATCATCTCTCGAACATCTACACGGCCGAAGAAGATTGGCCTGGAAACAATGTGGCGTTCTGGAATGCCCCTGAAGATGGTTTTGCACGTTGGAGATGGATTCAGTTCGACCGCGACCATTCCTTCAAGACGACCCAACTGTATGTGAACAACTTAGAGTTGGCCACAGAAGAAGATTGCATGTGTGATAATTGGCCAAATCCGCCATGGTCGACGGTCATCCTTCGGAAATTGTTAACCAATACTGAATTTAGAAACCGGTTCACCCAATTGTATGCCTTTCATTTGAACACAACCTATGATCCGGATCGGGTGATCGCCATATTGGACACCTTCGAAACCCGTATTGAGGCGGAAATGCCTCGTCATGTTGTTAGATGGGGAGGACAACGTGTACCGGATCTGAATTCATCCAACCAATGGATTCCTGCAAATTTCGCATCAATGGACCAGTGGCGAGCGAATGTGGATGATATTCGTCAATTCGCCCGGCTACGCCCTGCCGTCGCCATCAACCATCTCAATGCCAAATTCGGTCTGAATGGCCGAGCCCAACTCAGCGTAAGCACAGCTGATTGGTCAGACGGCACCATATCCCTGCTTCATAAGCCGCTTCGGGCGGATATCGCTACCGGACTGTATTTCAAGGATGTCCCCCTCACACTGACCGCCGTACCTCGTAGAGGACGACTGTTTTCGCATTGGGTCCTCAGCTCCGGTGCGTCGCAAACAGAGGATGCTTCGACCACATTGACCCTCACCCTTCAAGCCGACACTCATGTCGAAGCCGTTTATCTGATTGATACCTCCATCGACGATCGTATCGATTCCACCTCACCATTCGCCACGGCATTGGAGCAGAATTTCCCAAATCCGTTCAATCCGAGCACTCAGATTCGATTCACACTTCGTACATCTCACCTCGCGCATCTTGCTGTTTATGATCTATTGGGTAGGGAAGTAGCCGTTCTTGTGGATGGATTGATGCCCTCCGGTATGCATTCCGTAAATTTTGATGCGTCAACCCTTGCCAGTGGCATTTATATATACCGCCTGCAGGTGGGCTCAGACGTATATATTAAACGCATGACTTTATTAAAGTGACCGATTTCTGATTTCCGATTTCATGACCCGAAGAGAACTCGCAAAATCCATCACGTTGATCGAAAGTACGCGTCCTGAAGACCAAGTCGCGGCTCGGGAATTGCTGACATCCGCCCTCCCGAAATCCGGCAACGCTTGGCGAATCGCGATCTCCGGAGTTCCTGGCGTCGGAAAAAGCACCTTCATCGAATCGTTCGGACTGTTGTTGGCCGATGCGGGCCACAACATCGCCGTGTTGGCGGTGGATCCCAGCAGTCCGGTGAGCGGTGGCAGCATTTTGGGCGACAAAACCCGCATGGAGAAATTGTCCGCCCATCCGAATGCCTTTATTCGACCCACTCCCACATCCGGCTCTTTGGGTGGCGTGGCACGCCGGACCCGCGAATCCATTCTCCTATGCGAAGCCTCCGGCTATGATATCATCCTCGTTGAAACGGTTGGCGTCGGACAAAGCGAGTTCGAAGTTGCCGCATTATGCGATGTGTTCGTTTTGCTGATGCTTCCCGGCGCCGGCGACAGCCTTCAAGGCATCAAACGCGGCATTTTGGAATTGGCCGATTTGATTGTGGTGAACAAGGCCGATGGCGAGAACATTCAACGTGCGGAGGCGGCCAAATCGGAACTTGAGCAAGCCCTGATGATCCTAAGTAGCGAGAAAAACCCGAAGGTGATGAGCTGCAGCGCCCTGGAATCCTTGGGCTTACCCGATATTTGGGCCGAGATCGACTCCCATCTCACCCAGTCTAAATCCGACGGCACTCTCCTCGAACGCCGTCAAGATCAGACCAAAGCCTGGCTCAAACGCACCATCAACGACCGGATATTGGATTCGGTTTGGATGGATACCAAGCGAAATCAAGAGTTTCAGGAGTTGACGAGGGAGGTACTAACAGGAAAAACCACCCCATACGATGCCATTGAGCGGTTTTTGAAAAGCTAACCATTTTTTTGTTCTAATAGTTGTTGCAACAATAGATGTTTACTCGTATACTTGTTGCAACAAGTAATTCAACATTCAAACTTCAACATTAAACATTTTTATTATGGCTACCTGGACAATCGATAAAGCTCACACCGCAATCCGCTTCAAAGCGAAACACTTGATGATTACCACCGTGACCGGTGAATTCAAAGAGTATGATGCGACGGTACATGCGACTGGCGATGATTTCGCAGGCGCGGAGATTTCTTTCAGCGCGAAAACCTCTACCATCGACACGGGAAGTATCCAACGCGACGAGCACCTGCGCTCGGATGATTTCTTCAATTCTCAAACCTACCCTGAGCTGGTGTTTAAAGCCCACGGCATGACCAAATCCGGAAATGGCACGTATGCCTTGGCGGGCGACATGACGATCCGCGACGTCACCAAGCCTGTCACCCTGAATGTGGAATTGAGTGGTGTGGTGCAAGATCCATGGGGTCAGACCAAAGCCGGATTCTCCTTTTCCGGAAAACTAAACCGCAAAGATTTCGGTTTGAAATTTCACGTGGTGAACGAAGCTGGAAACCTGCTTGTGAGCGATGAAATCAAGCTCGAAGGTGAAGTCCAGCTTCTGAAAGCTTAATGCTCCAGCCAGTTAACGTCGGAGACAACGGCTACGCCACCATGGCGTGACAATACGGTTCTCAGCGATTCTTTCACAGCCTCAAAGGCTTCCGTGGTGAGATAACAGATGATCATCACGTTGATGAACGTTTCGCTGAGACCTTTGCCGTCTTGGACTCCGCGATCGCCTCGTCCAGATACATCGCGTATCATCGAATAGTGAGTTACGCCGTGTCGTTCGAGAACAGATAGTATGGCTTTCACTTCTGGATTGATGACAATGATTTCGAGACGTTTGCGTGCTTCCATAGTCAAAGAATGGATTGAAGGATGCTCAGGTATAACGGAAATCCGATGATTAGATTGAAGGGGAATGTGATGGCCAAGGCCATTGGCACATACAATCCCGCATTCGCTTTAGGGATGGCGACTCGCAATGCAGCTGGAACGGCGATATAGGATGCGGATGCGCTGAGAACCGTGAGTAGAAACGCATCACCGATGGATAATGCAAGGGCCCATGAGAGTGCGATGGCAGTTGCAGCCGCCCCCAACGGAATGAGAATGGCTGCCAGTACCGTAATCCAGCCAGACTCACGCAACGCGCGGACGCGCTTGCTGGCGAGTAACCCCATGTCCAGCAGAAAAAGCATCAGCATGCCTTGGAAGATCGATTCAGTGAACGGCTTCACGCGTTCGAGGGCTGAGGAATCGGCGATGAATCCGATCACCAACGCACCGAGAATCAGTAGTACTGAGCCATTTGTGATCGCTTCCCAGTTGGAATGACCTTCACTATGGCTTGAGTCCCCGCTGTAGCGTTTGTAGAGCCATAGTCCGGCAATGATGGCGGGAGCTTCCATCAGTGCAAGAGCGGCGACCATGTGCCCCCCGTAAGCGATATCGAGCTGGCCCAAGTGGTTTACGGCCGTTACAAACGTAACGGCACTGACGGAGCCATATGTGGCGGCGATGGCGGCTTTGTCTTCGTTCTTATAGCGGTTGCTCAAGCTAAAATAGACCACAAATGGAATCACCGTCGATATCCCCACCGCCACAAGCAATGTGAGAAAGATTCCACCCGTGAGGGGATTTTCAGCGATTTGAACACCACCTTTTAGACCGATGCTCATTAACAGATAAAACGACAGGAATTTGGAAATCGGTTGAGGAATTTCCATATCCGATTTTACCAACGTAGCGAAAAAACCCAATACAAAGAAAAGGATGGCGGGATTCAGAAGATTGTCGAGCATAGTCAGCTAAGCATGGATTGGATGCGACCGAATTGGACCAGGTGCCGTTCGGTGTGGATGATGGTGAACCAACCCCATTCGGCGCGGGTTAGCTGGCCAAAGAGGGGATGCGCTAAACGGGTGCAGATCGCATCAAGCTCGGCCGAAGCCACCGCATCACGAAAATTTGCTCGAGCTTGGGAGAACTTGTGCATCACCTCGTCGAGTTCCATAGCTTCGTTGCCCGGAATGAGCATGCCAAAAGCCGACAGTTTCGACTCAATATCACCGAATCGGGTGCGCATTTGCTCTACTTTTTCAAGCGGATCTCGCTCACAAGGCTCGGAGTTGCCGCGTACCACGCGCGTCATGACCGCATCAGTCCGGGTCAGATGGTCTACCACTTGTGCAAGCGACCATACCCCCGAATTGGGTTTTCGGTTGATGAAATCGGTGTCGAGTGTGGCGATGGCATCAAGCATCTTCTGGGTGTTGAGATCGAGCGCGTTGAGGAGGGAATCGGTCATTGAGCTTCTTTGATAAGATCTAAAATATCGAGAGGGTGGGAATACATGTGAATGGATCCGTCGGCAGAACGAGGCCAGTATTCGACCGGATGGTCCCAGTACAATTCGACACCATTCTGATCGGGATCGTCGAGGTAAATGGCATGCGATACGCCATGGTCGGATGAGCCTGTGAGAGGGTAATCGGCCTCTACAAGTCGACGCACCACGGTGGCGAGGTCGCGCCGGGTAGGGTATAGGATGGCGGTGTGATACAGGCCGGTGCTGTGTTTGGGAGCCGGCGGCGCGCCGAGACTCTCCCATGTGTTTAGGCCGATGTGATGGTGATAGCCACCGGCTGAAATGAATGCGGCCTGTGATCCGAACCGTTGCATGAGCTGAAAACCAAGCAGATCACAGTAGAAATCCAATGCGCGCTGAAGATTACTCACTTTCAAGTGAACGTGTCCGATGCGGGTATTAGCAGGGATTACATAGTCCATGTTTGCAAGGTACTGAATAAACGTGGGACGTGAGACGATGGACGTGGAAATCGGAAATCTGGAATCTGGAATCGGTGAGCAGAAATCTGAAATCATTAAATTACGCTTTCACGATTTCACGCTTTCACACTTCTACAATGTTTTTAAACGAAGACGAACGATTCCTCCGCGACGCCGCTGCCGATTTCGCATCCCAAATGATCGCACCTCGTGTGCACGACATGGAAGTCAATTCAAAGCTAGATCCCGATCTGGTCAAAGCTTTTTTCGAGCAAGGACTCATGGGCATCGACATCCCAGACGCCTATCAGGGCGGTGGTGGCACCTTCATGATGTCGATCTTGGCGATCGAAGAAATCTCGAAAGTGGATGCATCCGTTGGCGTATTCATGGATGTTCAGAACACATTGGTCAACAACGCGTTCCGTACGTGGGGAAATGAGGACATCAAATCCCGCTTTCTTCCGAGACTGGCGAATGATACGGTTGGTGCCTATGCCTTGTCGGAAACCAGTTCCGGTTCCGACGCTTTCGCCCTGAAATGCCGAGCTGTGAAAAAAGGGGATGAGTATGTGATCAATGGCAACAAGATGTGGATCACGAATGGAAATGAAGCGGATATTTTCATCGTGTTCGCCAATGTGAATCCGGATGCCGGGTACAAAGGCATCACCGCATTTGTGGTGGAACGTGGCACGAAAGGATTCACGGTTGGACGCAAAGAGGATAAACTAGGAATTCGTGCGAGTTCAACCACCGAGCTGATTTTCGAGGATTGCGTGGTGCCGGCATCGAACATCCTGGGGACAGAAGGAATCGGATACAAAGTGGCGATCGAGACTTTGAATGAAGGTCGCATCGGTATTGGTGCTCAAATGATCGGATTGGCACAAGGCGCTTTCGCCGCGGCATTGGCCTATTCCAAAGAACGCAAGCAATTCGGCAAGCCGATCAGCTCATTTCAAGGAATGCAATTCGAACTAGCCAAACTGGCAACGCGGATTGAAACAGCGAAATTACTTGTATACCAAGCGGCGAGACTGAAAGAAGCGGGTCAGCCGTTTCTAAAGGAAGCCGCCATGGCGAAGTACTATGCGTCGGAAGTGGCTGAATTGGTGACCTCATCCTGCGTGGAGATCTTCGGCGGATATGGCTATTCGAAAGAATACCCCGCGGAAAAATACTATCGTGATGCGAAAATCGGCAAAATCTACGAAGGCACGAGTTTCATGCAGTTGCAGACCATTGCGAAGTTGATTCTGCAAGACTGACGAATTTGGGATTGAACTGGTATTCCGATTTTCGTCGGTCTGTGGCATAGACCGTCCGGATGATGTAAGATGCGCCGTCCGGCAGCGGACAAAACGTTTGCAGCCGAGACTCCAGTTTGTCCAGCGTCACGTTCCTTATTTTTCGAACATAATCCGGACTTGGATGATTGGGTAGCAATAGATCATCCACTTCGTCATTGAGAATCACCTTGTTTGATTTGAGAGCCTGGTACAGTAACTGTGCCAATAGCTTTTCCCTTCCCTCGAATTCAACTCGCTGTGTTTGATCATGAATGGCGAAGAGTTTAGAATCGAGCTGCATCAATTCAACAAGAGCGACATCGCCAATGTTTGATGTGGGGGCTTTTCGTCTGCGTAACGAGTAGATGATCCCTGAGACGAAAAGGACGAGCAAGCCAATGTGAACCGATTGAGAACGCAAGAGTCGTTCACCTATCGATTCGATAACCCAAGGTTCAACATTGATGATGTCGGACGGAACAGGAGTCAATTTCGCGACGAAGACGTTATATGAAGAATTCTGTTGAGGATTGTTGAAGAATCCATCCATGGCGAATCCAGTCCAGTAGATAGAGCCATCGGAATCTTGGGTTATGGAATGCCCATAGGAAAAGCGCGATTGGATGTGTTGGAAACTTTCAGGAACCAAACGCCAATTGCGAACTTCGCCAAACACACCGACATCGCCTTGAAAATGCACTGTGTTGAAAAAAGACCCGTTTGTCCATCCGGTGAAAACAAACGAATCACCACCGGTTGCAATGATTTTTCTTAGATAGAAATCACCGCCGGGGTTGTAGTAGGTGGTGCGAACGATATCTCCTGTGCCTGTATCCAACTTGACGATGTAAAAAATACGGTTGATGAATTCATCGTTTTGATCGAATCGGCCATTGCCGGATCCCCCGGCGAGCATATGGCCTTCATCCGTCAAACTAACGGTAATCCCGAAATCATTGAATTGACTTCCATATCGCTTACCCCAAATCAAATTTCCGCTCGAATCGTATTTCGCCACAAATGTATCGCTCAAACCGATGCTGGGAGTTCCGAACAACGTAGTTGCCGAGCTATGACCTGTGATATACAAACCTCCCTCATCATCGATAGCAACCTCACGAACAATCGTGTAATTATCGGCTCCGATCTCTCGTTCCCAAATCAGGGTTCCTTCCGTGTCGATTTTTGCAATAAAGCCAAATATGTTTGAGTCTCTTTCTCGGTTCGCTCTACCAACGATGATGAAATGTCCGGCCGCTTGGTTCAAGAAATCGTAAACGGTGGTGTTCCGACCTATCGAAATCTGAACCTTCGAAAGGAGCTCTCCAGAGTCGACATTGTGCCTCGATAACGTGGTTCCGATGCCATTGTCGGTGTTGCTTTCAGTGGTGACAACTAATTCAGAGCCGTCTACCACGACTTTCTGCCCATCCGACCCCACACCGAAATCAAACGTCTGCTCCCATTCAAGATTTCCCTTCGTATCAAACTTGACGAGGTACATGAGCCTTGAACTCTCATCCCCAACCAGTTGACTGTGTCCGGTTAGATAGGAGTTACCCAATGAATCCGCGATAATCGCATTGCTACGCTCAACCCGAGTATCGCCAGCGATCGCAATCCATTGCTCCTTGTACTGGATTTGCTGGGCAATACCAGTAGTAGAAATCAGCCAAAGCAGAACAACGAGTAGGGTAATGAATTTAGCCATTGAAGGTCCGAACACAAGCGACACAACTTAAGCCTGAGTATAGTGCATTCTAAACTCGAAACAAAGGGTTCGGTTCGGGTTCGCTTTCGGTTCGGTTTCTGGCTTCTTATCCCGAGGCAAGGATTATACTTTGCCGGAATAGTTAAGAAGACACGATCAAGAGACGCATTTTTGCGTATGACCCCACAATCCTGAATTCGGTTGTGGGGTTTTTTTATGGCCTGCGGTTGCCTCTCATCGCATGTCGTGCCAGCAACTGCCATTCGTTCACTTGCTCTTCGGTCAAGAATTCGGATAGTTCCTTCTTCAACGAATCGGCTTCGGATCGAATCGTCTCATCCAATTCTTCCCTAGCCGAATTCATAAGGGAGCGCGTTTTACGCCGATGCGCATCCAGCGTCTCAAAGAACCTGACTTCCTGTTCTGTGGTTAGATTCAGTTTCGAGACCACATGGTTCCGGAACTGCCCCTCGCGATCTCCACGTGAACGCTGTTCCGTGCGCATCTCATGCGGATTTGCGACCGGGTAAATCAAGTATCCCGCAACGAGCCCCACACTGAACGTGATAATAAACAGTAAAGCGATTCGAAATGGTTGAAGAGTAGTCATGCTTAGTCCAGTACGTGTGTGTAATCAGGGATGGTGGACGATAGGAAGTCGCCTCGGTTCGTGCCCAGCACGTCATGCAGTTCCGATTCGTAGGTGGGTTCGTCGACCGCTGTCATTTGCATGTTCAAGACGACGACGATGGCCAGTGCCCCCGCCAATCCGACGGAGATCCTGCGACTGAACATGGTCCAGATCGCATCAAACGGATCGTCTTGCATCGCTTCAATCTTGGAACGCAGGTTTCCGACCGCCCATGGCGACGGACTCACATCCTCATAGAGTTGTTTCAGATCGGGGTCGTTCATGGTGTGATTCCTAAATGTGTCAACCGTTCGCGAAGAATGCGCTTCGCATAAAATAACCGACTTTTCAACGTGCCTTCCGGCGTTCCGGTGATAGCAGAAATATCCGCATAAGATAATTCCTCCACTTCCCGGAGAATCAAGATCGAACGATAGGGTTCTTCTAAGGCCGTGATGGTGCGTCGAAGAACATCCCTCAATTCCTTGGTTTCGTCTCCTAAAGGTGTAGAATCGGCAGGTTCGATGGTCTCACCATCGTCGTGTTGCCTGAAAAAAGAAAGCATGGACCGAACTTTGCGTTTCCGATGCGCATCCATCACCGTGTTTCGGGCGATCGTATACAACCAGGTTCCGACGCTGCTCTCACCGTTGTACGTGTCAACTTTCTTCCAAGCTTTCAAAAACACATCCTGAGTGATGTCGTCGGCATCCATCCCCGTCCCATATGTAAGAGCGGAAACCATCCGAAATATCTTCGGATACCAGGTTTCCAGCTCATTCTCCAACGGGTGTTCGGCCTCGGTCATGATGGAAATATAATAGGGGATATGGATGGCCGGCGATAACATGTTGGTTAGTTTTGGCGCCGTTGCCGTTGCTGAGGCTGACCATCACGCATGCCACGTCCTTGACCTTGTCCTTGCATTCGCGGACCGCTTTGAGCTTGATGCGCATCGATATAGGTTCTGAACATCTGATACTCATCGGCCGTGAGCAGTTCTTTGACTTGCTCGTCCAATTTAGCCCGTTCTTCATCGCGGACGCTCATGTTTTGCATGCGCCCTTGACCTTGCATCGGCTGCATCGTTTCCATATGCTCATCCATCAAGGCTTTGAGGGATGCTTTCTTTGCCGGGGTCAATTTCATGTCGGTCGTCATCCGCTCGAAGTACGTCGACATGAACGCCTGCCGGCGGATAGTCCGCTGCTGGGTCAATATGGCTTGTTCGGCTTCCCACTCCGTGCGTTGTTCTGGTGTGAGAAGAGCGAGGATATCGGCACGATGCCGCGCAGTCAGTTCGTTTTGCTTGGCTTGAACGTCTTGACGGCTGATGCTGCCATTGCGCAATTGAACCGTCAGTGCGGTGCGTTCGGCCTGAATTGTGCCCTCCAATTTGGCGATAGCGGTTTGAGTTTCTGCGGGAAGTGTTTGGATAAAGCGCCAGCCGCCATTGGGTCTTTGCGCGGAAACAGCAATCAATCCACTTACTGCGGTGATCAAGATGAAGGTGATGAATCGTTTGTTCATGAAAATTCCTCTATGTTATTTGATTACAATGATAGACGCGTGAACGCGGAGCCGGTTGAAGGTGTTAGTAAAATTCGTACAAGGATAGTAGATTAACCCGATGTCAGACACCACCGCCCTGGAAACAACCGAACGCCTAAAAGAACGCGCTGAGACAGCCGAACGCAACCTGCGTTTGCTCGAAGCCGCCATCAAACACGATTACGACAGCATCCTGATCACCGAGCTGAGTTTGGATGAGCCCGGTCCCAAGATTGTGTATGTCAACGACGGCTTCACCCGCATCACCGGCTATTCGCGTGAAGACGTGATCGGCAAAACCCCTCGGATTTTGCAAGGTCCGAAAACCGATCGTGCCGTTCTCGATAAGTTGAAAGAGAATCTCAAAAAAGGGCAGTCTTTTTTCGGTCAGACTGTGAACTACCGCAAAGACGGCTCTGAATTTGTCAACCAGTGGGACATCCATCCCCTCGAAAACGAGGCCGGCGAGATCACCCATTGGGTGTCGTATCAACACGACATCACCACTCGCAAAAAGTCGGAGCAAAGCTTTCTTGACATCACACAAGATCCTGCCGATCTGTATGAAAGCTCGAAGAAGAGTTATGTGGAATTGGATGCGCAAGGCGTCATCCTTCAAGCCAACAAATTGTTCCGCGACATGATCGGATACCCCAAAGAATTGGTACTCGGGCGCCCGATTTGGGATTTTTTAGTCCCAAGACAAGGACGTGCCCTGCAAAAACAGTACTCCCGCGTTTGGGAAGACGACCTGAGTCAGCACAATGGCATCCGTTTGCTGCTTCAGCATCGCAATGGATCGCTCATTCAATCGGAAATCGTTGCAAAAAAAATCGCCGGGCAAAACAACGGACACGTCGTCCATGCGGAAGTCAAAAATTTGTCCGTCAGCAAACGCGTGATGAGCGTCCTGAATCGCAAATCCTTGGATTTCCTGAAGCTGTTTTCTCAAAAAACAGACTTCAACTATGGGATGATTTTGGATTCCGATTCCACGCCCCGCTTCAAGTGGCTATCGGATGGTTTTCGTCAAATCACCGGTTTCGGACCGGATGAGTGTCTACACAAAGACGGACTCAAATCCATCGTCCACCCAGAAGACCACGAAAAAACGATTCAGCATCTCATGCTGGCGTTCTCCGGCAAATCCTCGTGCGAGACATTCCGCATCCGTTGCAAGAACGGATCGGTTGTGACCGTGATGGATTACGCCAAGCCGGATCAGCACGAAGGCATCACCGGCGCGGTCGTACTGCGTTAAGCTGTTTCGTAAGCTTCGGTTGGGAGGCAGGAGCACACCAAGTTTCTGTCTCCATAAGCGCTCTCAATGCGGCTGACGGATGGCCAGAATTTGGATTCTTTCACCCATGGGCGTGGATACGCCGCTTGCTCGCGGGAATAAGGTCGAGTCCATTCTGTTGCGAGCAACACATCCGCCGTGTGTGGAGCATGCTTCAAGAGATTATCGGCTTTATCCGCTTTTCCGTCGATGACGTCTTGGATTTCGGCACGGATGGAGATCATCGCATCGCAAAAGCGGTCCAGTTCTTCCATCGATTCACTTTCGGTAGGCTCAATCATGAGCGTTCCGGCGACTGGGAAAGATACCGTCGGCGCGTGGTATCCATAATCCATCAAGCGTTTGGCCACATCTTCCACTTCGATGCCGAACGCTTTGAATGGGCGGAAGTCCAGGATGAATTCGTGTGCGCAACGTCCGTTTTTACCGGCATAGAGCACGGGGTAGGACTCCTGAAGGCGGGCTTTCATGTAATTCGCATTCAGAATGGCGAATTCCGTGGCCTTACGTAGTCCATCGGCGCCCATCAGACGAATGTATGCGTAACTGATCGTCAAAATGCTCGCACTGCCCCACGGCGCGGCCGAGACCGGCGTGATGCCCAATTTGCCGCCCATAGCGACTACGGGATGCCCGGGCAGAAACGGTGCCAAGTGTTTTGCCACGCCAATCGGACCCATGCCGGGTCCACCGCCACCATGCGGAATGCAGAATGTCTTGTGCAAATTGAGGTGACACACATCGGCTCCGATGTTCGCAGGACTCGTCAATCCAACCTGCGCGTTCATGTTCGCCCCATCCATATACACCTGCCCCCCGCGACGATGGACGATCTCACAAATCTCACGGATCTCTTCCTCGAACACGCCATGCGTCGACGGATATGTAACCATTAAGCATGACAACTGATCCGCATACTGGTCCGCTTTCGCTGTGAGGTCGGCCAGGTCGATGTTTCCGCTTTCATCGCATTTCGTAACCACGACCTGCATCCCCGCCATCACGGCCGACGCCGGGTTGGTTCCGTGGGCTGAACTTGGGATCAACGCCACGTTGCGATGTCCCTCGCCACGATGCTCGTGCCAAGCTCGGATCGTCATCAATCCCGCATACTCGCCCTGTGCGCCCGAATTGGGCTGCAACGACACCGCGTCGAAGCCCGTGATGTCACACAACCAGGTTTCAAGGTCGGAAATCAGTTGACGATATCCTTCGGTCTGGTCGACCGGCGCGAACGGATGGATGTTGCCGAACTCTGGCCACGTCACTGGAATCATTTCCGTGGTGGCATTCAATTTCATGGTGCACGAACCAAGCGCGATCATCGAATGAGCCAGCGACAAGTCCTTGTTCTCGAGGCGCTTCAAATATCGCAACATTTCGTGTTCGCTGTGATGCGTGTTGAACACGGGATGCGTCATGAATTCGTTCGTGCGCTTCACCGTCTCCGGGAGATAGGGCACAACCGTCGTTTGTGGCGTCGCCGAAATCCCGAAAACCGTTGCCACATCACTCACATCATCTATGGTTTTCGCCTCGTCGAACGACACACCAATCTGCGTGTCACCGATATACCGGAAATTGATTCCCCTAGCCACGGCTTTCGCACGGATTTGGTCGCGCTTGGCGGCATCGCCGATCTCGATATGCAGGGTGTCGAACCAGACCGGATTCAAAATCTTGTATCCTGCTTTTTGCAGTTCGAAGGCGAGCGACGTGGTGAGACCGTAGGTACGTTCAGCGATTTCGGTGAGTCCTTTCGGTCCGTGATACACGCCATACGCCGCCGCCATCACCGATAGCAATACTTGGGCGGTACAGATGTTGGATGTCGCTTTTTCGCGGCGGATGTGCTGCTCGCGGGTCTGCAGCGCCATGCGGTAGGCCGGTTTGCCTTGGGCATCGATCGATACGCCGATGATGCGACCTGGCAATGAGCGCTTGAACGCATCTTTCGTGGCGAAAAACGCCGCATGCGGACCCCCGAAGCCCATCGGCACGCCGAAGCGTTGCGAGGTGCCCACCACGACATCGGCGCCCATCTCACCTGGAGATTTCACCATGATGCAGGCCAACAGATCCGTTGCGACCACAGAAAAGACGTTGTGCTCGCGGGCGGCAGCCAACAGCGGCGACAGATCGCGCACATTCCCGAACTGATCGGGGTTTTGCAGAAGCATGGCGAATAGAGATGGATCGGTCACGTCTACAGCCGTCGCGTCGCCCGTGACGAGTTCAATGCCGAGGGGCGTGGCGCGGGTGTGGAGCAGGGCCAGCGTCTGAGGGAAGACCGTGTCAGACACAAAAAAGCGGTGTGCGTTCTTCTTCGCAGCCGGACGCGACGCATGCAGCATCGTCATCGCTTCGGCCGCGGCCGTGGCCTCATCCAACAACGAGGCATTCGCGATTTCCATGCCGGTGAGATCCATCACCATCGTTTGGAAATTGATCAACATCTCGAGGCGCCCTTGCGCGATTTCGGCCTGATAGGGAGTGTAGGCGGTATACCAACCCGGATTCTCGAGGATATTGCGAAGAATCACTTTCGGCGTGATGTTTTCATAATAGCCCATGCCGATGAAGCTGCGGAAGATCTTGTTTTTCTGCGCGAGGTCTTTGAATTCGCTAAGGAAGAGGGCTTCGTCGGTGGCGGGGGGCAG
>CAYPOI010000021.1:0-32088 GCA_964412365.1 uncultured Chitinophagales bacterium
CACCCAAGAATAGTGCGATATCCGTCTTGAAGCTATCCGCATAATTCTCGGCAGCTTGAATCAAGTAATTTTCTAAATATGAGATCTTACTGTCGTGATTTAGCATATAACAGGTATTAATGATACTCGATCTTCCGGACCAGCATTTCCGGAGCGCTTCTTGTCCACATGAAAAGATAGGAAGAGTAATTTACAGGAGGACCGGAGTACAGGAGGTTTATATATTCCTCTCATGAAACCCCTCCTCCTTCCTCTATTCCTCCTGTTCATCGTCATCTCTTGCCAAGAGCTCGCCGAGCCGAACATCAACCTCCGTGTATACGCATCCACCGGCGATTGCATGCCTACTGTGCCTCCCAGGATTTACAACGATTCCTCCGCCACGCTTTACACCGGCTACCTGAATCTCCGGGAGTTGAGAATGGGCCTGTTCGTCGACGAGGGTCAATCGCTTCGTATCTACAGAGGCCTTCTTCGGATGACGCTCGAACCCGGTGCCACAGGTCGATATGCGCTCCGCTTGCCGATGGATGAATCCACCACGCATATCATCGACGTGAACGATTCCGACACGATGGAAGGGAACGTGTACCTGCGGCAGTGCACGAGTTATTAAGAATGATAACAGGGAGGAGGGGTGGATGGGAGAAGAATTTGCTCGGTGGGCCCTAATTAAAGCCCGCCAAAAAATACTCCCATACTCCCATCCTCCCTGTTAATACTTCTTCTCACTTCATCAACGTCATCTTGATCGACATCACCTGTCCGCCCGTGGTCAATCGCGCGATGTACACCCCGCTGGCCAAGCCCGATCCATCGAAATCGACCCGATGCTCCCCGGCCGGCATCAACCCATCCACCAATACTTGGATTTCCCGGCCTTGGATATCATAAATGGCTAAACGGACGTGTGGGGACGCAAGATCTTGCGTCCCCACGTGCGCCCCAACACGATATCGTATCGCGGTCGTCGGGTTAAACGGATTCGGGTGATTCTGCTCCAACACGATCTGATTCGGACGCGCCTCATCCGTCCGGATTCCCGTCGTGGCGGGTTCTTTGATCAGGTCGATCTTGTCGAACGAGCGTCCAAACACATCCGCCGTCACCGCCGCTGGAATACCGAACCAGTCGTTGATCATGGTGGCGTAGACCTGACGATAATCCGTTTCATACAAAAGATTTCCACTCCGATCGAGGGAGCTCAGACTCGGCGCCGAGCCGATCAGTCCGCCTTTCACTCCACCTCCGAACACGAACATCGGTGCCGATGAGCCATGGTCGGTGCCGCTGCTTCCGTTCTGGTTCACGCGGCGGCCAAATTCGGAAAATGTCATTGCCGTCACCTTCCCGTCCATTTGTTTTTTGGCCAGATCCGCATAAAACGCGGTCACGGCGCCGGTCAGATTCCGCATCAGAAGATCGTGCGCGGCCAATTGGTTGGCATGCGTGTCGAATCCGTTCAAGGCCACCATGTACACTTTCGCACCGAGGTTGCCTTTGATGAGTTTCGCCACAATGGCCAGATTCGCGGCCAAAGCGTTCCCCGCCGGATACGCCACTTCGTTCGTCGCCCTTCCGCTCGCCTCATGCACCACTCCCGCAAATGTGTACGACTGATTGGTGAGCGAGCGCAGATACGCCAGTTCTTGTCCATACAACGTGTTCGGAACCGCATCCACATCATAGGCCTTCCCGTCGCTGGCCAAGCGTTCGAACAGGGCGATGCTGCTGATGTTCATCGACATCCCCGATTCGGGCCCCTGGAACAACAACGATTGGTTCGTGCCGATCTGGACCGCAAGCGGATGGGGGAAATCCGTGGCCTGGTATTCGGGATATTCGTCGTTCAAAAGTCGTCCCATCCAGCCGGTCTTCGTGAGCACATTGCTGTCCGAACCGGTCACCATGATGTCTGTTGAGCGAAAATGCGACAGATTCGGCGACGTGTATCCCACATTCCGCACGATGCCCATCTTGCCTTCTTCCCACATCGGCTCAAATCCACGCATGCCAGGGTGAAGCGCCACATCCGGGTTTAGCACATAGGCGTCGTTCGCGCGGATCCCCAATCCCGGCCGTTTCTGGTAGTAAATATCGTTGCTGATGGGGATGACGGTGTTCAATCCATCATTCCCGCCATTCAGTTGGATGAGGACCAGCACGCGGTCTGTCTCCATCGACCCCAACATGGACAGCATCGGATGCGAGGCGAAGGCCTTGACCGGCGTGTTGCCGATGAGGAATCCGAAGCCTGCGGCGAGTCCGGCAGAAAGGAAATCGCGGCGTGTCCATTTGGCATGGTCGTCTTCATGGGCTTGGCCATGGTCGAGAGAGGCGCCTTTGTGAAGATGATCGCACATGTCAGTTCAGTTGGAATTCGGGCATGCTCACCATATGCGAGATCAAGCCCATGATCCGGGAGGGTGCGCCCGGGTCGTTGATGTTCCATTCGTACGCGGGAGTGCCCGAGAGCATCACGGCGGTGAGTTCGGCATAACCGGCTTCGGTAAGGGGAACGGCGAAGATGAAATCGGTCAGATGGCGGACAAGCAGGTCTGGATTTTGGTTATCCGGCAGGCTTTTCGCGAAGGCGAGGATGCGGTTTGTATGCCGCACAAGAAACGCGTTCATCGAATTCCATCGGTTCGGAAGCAGACTGGTATTGAGCCATTCCCGATGTCCGGGCCAACCGGCCACGCCCGGAGGCTGCAGGATATTCTGCCCCAAGGTGACCGTATGCCGCAGAAACTGCGCGCTTTCGGTGTGGTTGCGAGGCACATTGAGCATGGTCATGAAGTTGCCCAGCAACTCATACGGAGAGCTGATCATGGAACCGATGAGCTCGTCGTCGAAAAAATGCTGGCTGGCGAACAAGGTGCGAAGCACGGGCTCGATTCGGAATCCGTTCGCAAGGAAAATCTGCGCCATTCCCTCCACAACCTCTTCATTCGGTCTGGAATGCACGAAAAACCGGTACAATTTCCGGCAGATGAAACGAGCGATGAGCTCGCGTTTCACGTTGAACAGGTGGTCGAGCGCGGTGCTGTAATTGAAATTGTCCCAGGTGCCGAAGATGGTCTTGTTCCAGTTGTCGAACCGGTTGGCGTCGAATTTCACCCATAAATAGCTGTAGCTCAGCGTGTACCCGGTGAGCGCTTTGGCCAATTCCACGATGTCGTTCTGCGTGTAGCCATTGCCTTCACCAAGGGTGTACAATTCAAGCAGCTCGCGGCCATAATTCTCGTTGGGGGCGGTGCGCTGATTCAGATTTCCGTTCAAGTACGACAGCATGGCCGGGGTAAGGCCCATGTCGTAGGTCATCTGCTTGAAATCGCCCAGCAGATGGTCCTGGATCACTTTGATGTACCGGTAGGAGAACTGCGGACGACGGAAATACCCGTCGTATTCCGTGGCAAAATGGCTGTGCCAAAACAGGGTGAGCTTGCCATGAAGCCCGGTTCCGAGCACATGAAGGGCGAGGTTGTTGCGGAATTCGACAACCCTTGCGGCGCGTTCGGCTTGCTCGGCGGATATCTGAGCGGACGTCCAACCTGGGTACGGGCCACCGAGGACGACCCAAGATGGTTCCGCAATGGGAGAGATGTTCGTGGCCACATCCATCATGAATTGGACCGCGCTTGCGGGACCAATGCGGATCATCTGATCGACGGTCGCGTAGGTGCCACTGAACCCCGTGCGACGCAGGAGATGCAACACACGTCGCCTGTTCCACGGAGCGCTGGTGGAAGGGACGTACGGGGCGAGGGAGGGGTTCACAGATGACATTTCCTCAACGTACGAATTTAATTTAACAGGGAGTATGGGAGTATGGGAGAAGATT
Organism: uncultured Chitinophagales bacterium; assembly: GCA_964412365.1. GTDB lineage: Bacteria > Bacteroidota > Rhodothermia > Balneolales > HLUCCA01 > CAMTWZ01. Next base: position 3,845 of record CAYPOI010000021.1, read on the forward strand.
TGCTCGGCGGGCCCTAATTAGGGCCTGGACAGATAATTATCTCCCATCCACCCATACTCCCTGTTAAAAATCTTAACTCCCCGTTGCGAACGCCTGCAGCTCCAATCCATCCCCCATCCCCGCTTGCAGTTTCATAAACCCGGTGATGGCGATCATCGCGCCGTTGTCGGTGCAGTAGATGGGACGCGGGATATGCAGGTGCTCCTTTTTGATGACCTTTTGCATCTTACTGCGCAGCATCGAGTTCGCGCTCACTCCCCCGGCCAGAACCACGGTTTGGATGCCGGTTTCGCGCACGGCACGTTCAACTTTGGTGACCAGCACAGTTGTGATGGCTTCGGAAATAGACGCACACAAATCCGGAAGATGCCGTTGGATGTACTCGGCGCGGTCCGCTTCCTCGATACTTTCGAGATGATAGAGCACGGCGGTTTTGAGTCCTGAAAAGCTGAATTCGTACCCTTCCTTCAAAAAGGATTTCGGAAAGTTCACAAAACGTGAATTTCCATTCACGGATTGTGAATCCATGAAGGGTCCGGCCGGGTACGGTAGACCCAGTAATTTGCCCGTTTTATCGAAGGCCTCGCCGGCGGCGTCATCCCTGGTTTCACCGAAGATCTCATGGTCCATGAAGGCGTTCACCTTCACCAGGCGGGTGTGTCCCCCGCTAACGATGAGGGCGATAAACGGGTATTCGGGCTTGGATTCGATGAAATTGGCGTAAATATGCGCGTCGAGGTGGTTCACGCCCACGAGCGGGATGCCCATTTGCATATGCAGCCCTTTCGCGAAGCTCATGCCTACGAGCAAGGCTCCCATCAGCCCCGGACCGTTCGCCACCGCGATTCCGGAAAGTTCACGTTTTGTGATGTTTGCTTCGGCGAGGGCTTGATCCACCACCCGTGTGATGTGGGTGTGATGCGCGCGCGAGGCAAGTTCGGGCACCACACCGCCGAAGCGCTCATGCACCGATTGCGAGCTGATCACATTGCTCAACATCCCGCGGTCGGGATGATAGACCGCCGCAGAGGTTTCGTCGCAGGAAGATTCGATGCCGAGGATCATTTACGTTGAGTTACTTTAACCATTTTGCGAACCGCTTTTTGAATTCCGCATTTGTCACAATTCGACCTTCCGCAATCGCTTTCTCGCCTCGGGCGATGCCTTCAAGGAGTTCCGTACGCATTTTTATCGTTTGGCTTGTCTCCATACTCCCGATTTCATAATCCAATTTTTCTTGAAGCCAGATCTTCATCAGAGATTGGTAAGGGACGTCGCGTTTATTCGCAGCCGATTTGATGGAATCAAGAAGATGTTCAGGCAGGCGCAATGAGATGGTTTGAGTGGACGGTTTCAGATTCGGGAACACGCTCCTTTTTCCCTTGCTCCAATCAAGGTAATCGGCACTATCCTGGGACATCCAAAACTCACGCTCTTCGGCTTCGGACGCGAATACAGGGATCGGTTTAGCCATTTTTTTCTTCATATATCCTCCTTTCTTTTCGGCTCATATCGCGAGCCAATATCACTCTTATATGTTTTCCATCTTGCCTTACCGTGAATGTCAGATGAAGTTTTCGATCGGCATTCGTGATTCCGATAGCATGATATCGATCCTCAACAGAGCTGTGTGCCAAATCTGAGGCGATAATCAGCGGTTGATTAAAGAATACTTGTTCCATTTCACTCATTTCGACGGCATGTTTCGAATTCTTTGTGAGGTTTCCCTCATCCCATTCAAAGCCGATAATCTTCGTGAAATCGATCATGGTTGTATATTATGAAAATATACATAAACAAAGAAGCCCCGAATCGCTCCGGGGCTCCCAAAGGGGTTTCACGTCCCACGTCCATCGTCCCACGTTAGGGTCGATGCAATCGACCCCTACGGTTACGGTCTACCGCCTACGGTTACGGCTTCTTATCATCCATCACTTCGAAATCCGCATCCACGGCGCCATTGTCGTTTTTAGCGTCGTTGACGGGCTCGGCATCGGGGTGTGCGTCTTGCGCGCCACGCTCTTCGTTGTTCTGAGCGGCAGCGGCATACATTTCTTGCGATGCGGCGTTCCACGCGGCGTTGAGCTCGTTGGTGGCGGCTTCAAGCGCGTCCACGTCTTGGGCTTTGTGAAGTTCTTCCACTTTGGCCAAGGCGGTTTCGATCGAGGTCTTGTTTCCTTCACTCAATTTGTCGCCGAATTCAGCCAATTGCTTCTTCGTCGAGAAAATGAGGTTATCGGCGGCGTTGAGCTTATCGATGGTTTCCTTGAGTTTGCGGTCTTCTTCGGCATGTTCTTCTGCGGCTTTGCGCATGTTGTCGATCTCGGCCTCACTCAGACCCGAGCTCGCTTCAATGCGGATGGTTTGCTCTTTGTTCGTGGCTTTGTCTTTGGCCCGAACGCTGAGCACGCCGTTGGCATCGATGTCGAAAGTCACTTCGATCTGGGGCAATCCGCGTGGTGCGGGTGGCACGCCGTCGAGGTGGAAACGACCTAATGTCCGGTTATCGGCCGCGCGGGTGCGCTCGCCTTGCAGGATATGGATTTCCACGCTGGTCTGGTTGTCGGCCGCAGTGGAGAAGGTCTCGGTTTTGCTGGTCGGGATGGTGGTGTTCGCGTCGATCAGTTTGGTCATCACGCTTCCGAGGGTTTCGATACCCAGCGAGAGCGGAATCACATCCAACAGAACCACGTCTTTCACGTCGCCGGTCAATACGCCACCTTGGATGGCGGCGCCGATGGCAACCACTTCATCCGGATTCACTCCTTTGTGCGGCTCTTTTCCGAAGAACGCTTTCACGACTTCCTGAATTTTCGGCATGCGGGTGGATCCGCCGACCAAAATGACCTGGTCGATTTGACTCACATTCAATCCGGAATCTTTTAAGGCTTTCTCAGTCGGACGCAAGCTGCGTTGCACCAGATCATCCACCAATTGCTCGAATTTGGAGCGAGCCAAGTCGATGTTCAAGTGCTTCGGACCGGATTGGTCTGCCGTGATGAACGGCAAGTTGATGTTCGTTTTTTGCGAACCCGACAATTCGATCTTGGCTTTTTCAGCCGCGTCTTTCAAACGCTGCATGGCCATGGGATCTTTGCTGAGGTCCACGCCATCCGATTTTTTGAATTCGTCGATGAGGAACTGGATGATGCGACCGTCGAAGTCATCTCCACCCAAGTGGGTGTCGCCATTGGTGGATTTCACTTCGAACACACCATCGCCCAATTCGAGGATGGAAATATCAAAGGTTCCGCCACCAAGGTCATATACGGCTACGGTTTGAAGCTTGTCTTTTTTGTCCAATCCATACGCCAAAGCGGCTGCGGTTGGCTCGTTGATGATGCGTTTCACATCCAAACCGGCGATTTTACCGGCTTCTTGCGTGGCTTTACGCTGCGCATCGTTGAAATAAGCCGGAACCGTGATGACGGCTTCGGTCACTTTCTCGCCCAGATATTCTTCGGCGGTCTGCTTCATTTTCATGAGCACCATGGCCGAGATTTCTTGTGGCGCGTATTGGCGGTCGTCGATTTGAACACGCGCGGTGCCGTCTTCGCCTTTCACAACCGCATAACTGATGTGCTTGGTTTCGGAGCTCACTTCGTTGTGCATCCGACCCATGAACCGTTTGATGGAGGCCACGGTTTTGCCAGGGTTCGTGATGGCTTGGCGTTTCGCCGCCGCGCCTACGAGCCGTTCGCCGTCTTTCGTGAAGGCCACAACAGATGGTGTGGTGCGTCCGCCTTCGGAGTTCGCGATCACAACCGGCTCGTTGCCTTCCATTACCGATACGCACGAGTTTGTGGTGCCTAAGTCAATTCCAATGATTTTACCCATGATGTTTCTCTTGTTAGTCTTGTATGTCGATGGTGGAGTCGCCGGCTTCAACCGTGTTCTTTTTCACCGTCAAGGTGAGAACGCCGTCTTTGAAGCGGGCGGAAATGTCAGATTTGGTGACCGATTCCGGGATGGAGAACGACCGGTGGAAGGTGCCGAAACGGCGTTCGCGTTTGATGAAGGTGTGCTCGGTTTCGATGGTGCGCTCGCCACGTACGACAAGCGAGCCATCGGCCACTTCCACCTTCAACTGGTCTTTCGTCATCCCTGGCACATCCAATCGGATATGGTATTCGGTGCCGGCGTCGATCAGATCGGCGTCGGGCAAGAAACTGTCCAGAAGATCCTCGGGGAGGATCTTCGCCGCGATCGATTCGAGCTCTTTGGTCAGTCGGCCGAGTGTTTTTCCTAAATTGGACATGTTGGAGTCGGTTAGTTACTCCACCTAATGACAATGAACGTGCCTTTCCACGTCATCGTATGCCAATTCTGACGAACTGTCAGGCCTCGGATGTCAGTCGGACACCGTTGTGAAGTCGTCCCAGAACCGCGGATAGGAGATCGCCGTGCATTCGGCATGCGTGATCACCGACAATCCGGGCGCGCGACCGGCCAAGATTCCCGCCGACATCGCGATGCGATGGTCGTGCCAACTTTCGAAGGTTCCGGCGGTGGGCACGAAATCGGGACGTCCAAAAATGCGCAATCCATCGGGTAATTCTTCCACAGTGACACCGGCTGTTTTCAGCATGTCGGCCACGGCTTTGAGCCGGTCCGTCTCTTTGTGACGAAGTTCTTCTGCGCCTCGGAACTCGGAAATCCCGTCGGCGAAGGCCATCGCCACGCTCAAGATCGGCAATTCGTCGATCGCATTCGGAATCTCATGCGGTTCCACGATGGTGGCTGTCAACGCCGCCGTACGAACGGTCAGAGTTCCGGTGGGCTCCGCCACGCTGTCATCATCCACATCGATATCGATATCGGCTCCCATCCGCATCAGAATCTTCATGGCGGCTGTGCGGGTTGGATTGAGCCCGGTATTGGGCAAGTTGATCTCGCTTCCGGGATAGATGGAGCCCGCAACGAGCCAAAATGTGGCCGCCGAAAAATCGCCGGGCACACGCATGTTCATTTTTGGAATGTACATGCCCCTGTGCGAACGCAAAATCACGCTGCCATCGCTGCGTTTTTCGCTCGGAAGTTGAAGCAAGCGCTCGGTATGGTCCCGACTCGCGACAAATTCCACCACTTCGGTCGGCTCGTCGGTGAACAATCCGGCAAGCAAGATGCAGCTTTTGATTTGTGCGGATGGAATCTGCAACGGATACCGGATGCCACGCAATGAAGACTCACCCGATAGGTGCAGCGGGGCGAAATCACCGTGTTTCGCGCTGATGTCGGCCCCCATCTGACGCAGAGGCTCCAAAATGCGCTTCATGGTGCGCGAGCTGAGCGATGCATCGCCGATGAGCTCGGCACGGATGCCGGCGCCGGCCAAGATACCCGACAGCAACCGCATGGTGGTGCCCGAATTGCCGCAATCGATGGCACCATCCGATGCGCGAAGTCCTTTTCTACCCACACCCTGGATGGTCACCGTCTTGCCGTGCTGCTGGATGTCGACTCCCAACTGACGGAAACAGGATAACGTGGTTTGAGGATCGGCCGCGGACGAATAATTCTCGATCACCGATTCGCCATCCGCCAACGAGGCGAACATGGCGACACGATGCGCGATGGATTTGTCTGGTGGCAGAGTTAGCGTTCCCCGAACGGAGCGGAGATCGGATCGAGTAAGGTCCATTCAGGTGCTATTGTAAGATGCGGCTGGCTTCTGCAGCCGCAGGTGTGCCGGGAAAACGATCAATGATGGCTTGCAGGGTGCGTCTGGATTCGGCGGTGTTGCCGAGGGCGTCTAGAGATTCGGCGGAGCGGAGCATGGAGATGGAGACCCAGCGTTCATAGGCTTCGTAGAGCACCCTCACACGGGAATAGGCTTCCACCGCTGCGCTATAGTCGCGCCGCTGTTGTAGCACGGTTCCGAGAAGGTACTGCGCTTCGGCGCCTTGTTCGAGGGTGTTCGATTCGGCCACGGCGCGCAGAATACGCTCGGCTTCTGCGCCGCGATTGGTAGCGAGCATCGTTTTTGCGAGTCCGAGACGGGCTTGGTCGTTCGTCGCGCTGGCTTGCAATACGGCTTTGAAGGCGGCCTCCGCTTCGGGGTGGCGGGACAATGCCAGATAAGCCTGACCCAATCCGATGTTCGCCTCGTTCCGCAATCGACGGGTGCGCTTCAACAGGTCTTGGAAATAGGTGAGGGCGGCATCCGGCTCATTCCGTTCCAGATGCAAGGTTCCGAGGTTCAGCAATGCCGATTCGGCCCGCGATGAGTTTGGGAAATCACGGACGATCGTTTCATAGGCGTCGATCGCGCCTTCATCATCCTGCATCTGCCGGTAGGCATCGGCGATATTGTACCACGACTCCGGCACGAACTGGGTGGTGTTGGTGGTGCGGATGTACTGTCGGAATGCCTCAATCGCAGCAGGATAATCGCCGGTACGAAGAATGGTTTCCGCCTGGCGGAAGCGGAGTCGGTCTGCGGTTCCAGCCTGCGGATGTTTGTCGATGAAGGATTCCAACACGTCCGAGCTGGTATCGTCTTGTCCGGCTGCCAGCATCGCATATTGGATGCCGTTCACCGCTTCGATGATGAATGCGCTTTGCGGATACAGATCCAACACGCGCTGATACGCTTCAACCGCTTTCTGATGCTCGCCGGCGTTGTAATACGCATCGCCGATGTTGTATTGTGCGCGCGCCGCCCAGTTGGTGCCGCGATATTGACGGGTCACCGTCTCGAATTCTTCGATGGCTTGCGCGTAGTTGCCCGCCAGAAAATACAAGTAGCCGATGTTGTACATCGCCTGTTCGCGAAGCCGGCTTTGTGGATACATCCGCAACAACCGACGGAAGCTTTGAACGGCTTCGTAGGTCTGCTCGCTGCGGTAATAGGAATTCGCGATCTGATAAAGGGCGTAATCGCCACCCCGATCCATGCCCGATGCCAATTCGTAGTACCGGATGGCATTCGGATATTGCTTCATCGCGTAATAGGCGTCGCCCAACCGAAGCTGCGTATCGATGTCGTAGGGAAACAACGCGATCGGCGGCGGCTGATACGAATCGAGAAAGGTGCGCAATGGCGTGATCGATCGTTCGTAATCGCCGCTGGCGAAATAACTCCATCCCAACGAATACCGTGCGGCACCGGTGAACTCGTTCCTCGGAAACTCATCCAGGAATTTCTGGAATTGCTGTGCCGCGCGACCATATTCCCCCATATTGTACCAAGAGTCCGCGCTCCAGAAGAGCGATTCCGCGGCTAGCACGCCTTTCGGATCATGGGCATACACTTCAAGGAAGAGGCGCTGGGCATCGGCATAGGCCTGATTCTGAAACAGAACCCAAGCGCGCTGAAAACGCGCCTGCCAGCGGATGAACGGATCGATGTCGGTCAGCTGCTCGGCCACGGTGAACGCATCCACCGAGCGACCGAATTCATTGTTCGCGAAAAAGGCTTCACCTAAGAGCGTGTACGTCTCTCCGGGTTTTTCCAATTTGATGCCGGTGCGGATCAATTCCAACAAGGTGCGAATGGTCGACGGAAAATCGCCCACTTCAAAAGTGGTCACCGCCCATTCATAGTAGGCTTGCTCGATCCAGAATCCGTCTTTGTACCGCTCACCGAACGCGGCGAAGGTGCCTAAGGCCAAATCGTATCGACCTGCGAGTTTCTCATTCACCGCTTTGTAATACAAGGCGCGACGGGCAAGGTCGTCATCCCCATCCGTCACTTTTCCGAACGATTGCGCGGCCCAGTGATAGATTTCCTGTTTGTGATACACCCAACCCAATCCGTAGTTGGCATTGCGCTCCATATCGGTTCCGCTGGTCTCATTGGCCAAGCGCAGATACCAGGTGGACGCTTCGGAAAGTTCGTTCAGCGCGTTATGGCTTTCGGCGATCAGATAGATGGCTTTGTGCTGCGCGTCTTTGTCATCGAGTGATTGCAAGGCGTTGCGCAACGCGGTGATGGCATCGCGATAGCGGGCTTGTTGGAAGTAGGATTCACCCAATGCGGTGCCCACGCGGCGGGTCATCGGATCGAACGGAAAGCGTTGGCGAAGCAATTCGAAGGCTTCCGTGGTTTCAGCGAATTTCGCTTCCCGCAAATAGAGCCGGGCGCGCGAATACAAGGCTTTCGGTGCCCATTCGGAACGCGGGTACGTGTCCGCAAGGTCGAGAAATGCGCCGATGGCCCCATCCACATCATTCATCGCCACATATTCTTCGGCACGCCACCACGACACTTGAGCGCCTTGGTTATCGGGCATGGAGATCGTGAGTGCCCGTTCAAAATGTTCGGCCGCCATCATATGCGAACCATTGCGGGAATACCGCTGACCCGCTTCAATCAATAATTCCGCGGAGCGCAGATTGTACGCGTACCGCTCGACATACTCATTGTAATAGGCGGTGATGTTGGCAGAATCGGCAGCCGCACGCGATTTGACCAAGAAATACCATGCGGATTCTCGCAATGGTTCTTCGTTCGCGGTATCCAGATAGCGCTGGAATGCGGTTTCGGCCTGCGTGAACAAGCCTTCCTGATACAAGCGGAAGCCCTCCATATAATCCGGTGGATTGGACGTGAAACCGGTTGTGACAAGCCAAAAAACAAGGAGAATTCGCATCATGCAATATACCTACATATCCAGATAGCGCAGAAACGCATCGGCCCGATCAGCCCACTCGGCCTCATGTTCCTCGCTTCGCGATTCGGTTGATACAGTGAACCCATGCCGACGCAGGGTGGACGAAATGCGTCCCACATCCACCAGATTCAACTTGAATGAAATCCGGTACAGCGGGAAATGCTGGTCAGGGGCTTCCACGGAAATGGTAAGGATGCGGGCGCCTTCTTGTTCGATGAGTCGAACCAAGACGGTCAGCTCATAATCGCGCTCCTTGAGCTCGACGGTGACCACGGAGCCCGATTCATCCAAATGCAGGACGGATGTGAGTGAGGAGATCATCTTCGCGCGCACCAGAGTTCCAACATAGGCGGCGGTATCGTCCACCACAGCGATGGTTTCGCGCTTGAGATGGTTCATTTTTCGAACCGCATCAAACACATGCATATCCAATGATAAGGCGAGCGTTTCGGGCTCCATCACATCATGAAGGCGTTTTTGTCCCTCTTGGGTGAGTAATTGGGTTTCGATGGCGATTCCGATCGGCAGACCGAGCGCATTCACCACGGGCCATTCCGATTGACTCACCTCATGCAGATACGACAGGGCGTCGTCCACCGTCTGGGTGTCGGTTAAGGCGCGATCGGTACGGATGAGTTCGGCTACAAGCATGGATCAGGCGATTCCGGGTAAGGCGTTGACCCGGTCCAAGAATTTACGTGGCACTACGACGTGTAAACGCACGGAGTTATCAAGATAGTCTGTCTTCGACACTTCGCCCCATTCATGCAGACGTGCGATGGTTCGCCCTTCGGATGCGGGAATTTCGAGGTCCATATGCACGAAATCGTCGAAGGAATGGGTGAGGAGGCGGTCTCTCAAGGTGTCCAAGCCGATGCCACGTTCCGCCGATATGAAGACGCATCCGGGATGCTCTTTGCGGATGGCGACCAGCGTTTCGGGGTTATCGATCAGATCGACTTTGTTGAACACGAGGATTTCGGCTTTGTTCTCGGCACCGATTTCGCGCAAGGTATCGTGCACCACTTTGATGTATTCCGAGGCATAGGGCGAAGACACATCCACAATATGAAGCAACAGATCCGATTCGCGGATTTCATCCAACGTGGATTTAAAGCTCTCCACCAATCCGTGGGGTAATTTCCGGATGAAGCCGACCGTGTCGGACACCAGGAAGGTGTTTCCATCCGCTTCATAGCGTCTTACCGTGGCGTCGAGCGTGGCGAACAATCGGTTTTCGGCCAACACATCGGCGTTCACCATCGCATTCATGAGCGAGGATTTGCCGGCATTGGTGTAGCCGACCAATGAAATTCGGGGGAAGTCGCCACGGCCTTGACGTTGGGTTTCGCGCTGGCGGTCGAGCTTGACCAGCTTTTCCTTGAGCAAGGCGATACGCTTGCCGACAAGACGTCTATCGGTTTCAATCTGGGTTTCACCCGGACCCTTCGTTCCGACTCCGCCCTTTTGACGCGACAAGTGGGTCCATAAACGGGTCAGGCGAGGCAGCACATATTCGAGCTGAGCCAATTCCACCTGCGTTTTTGAGGCGGCTGATTGCGCGCGCGATGCGAAGATGTCGAGAATGAGTCCGGATCGATCCAAGACCTTCGTTTCGATGGCGCGTTGGATGTTCCGAGCTTGAGTCGGCGACAAATCGTCATCCACAATCACCAGGTCGATTTCCTGTTCTTTCACGAGCACTTTCAGCTCTTCGAGCTTGCCTTTGCCGAAATAGGTAGACACATGGGGGCGATCGCGTTGCTGCAAGATCGATTGAACGACGCGTGCGCCAGCGGTATCGGTGAGTAAAGCGAGTTCGGCCAGATACTCTTCCGATCTGGCGCGTTGAATGCCCGAGGCGTAGACGCCAATCAGGATGGCGGTCTCAGGACGTTTCGTTGAAATATCGATCAAGTATGGTATTCCGTGATTCGGTGAATCGGCGCTCAAATTTACGCATAAGAACCGACCTAAACGCCTCCAATCGCTTATTCGGTACCACGATTTCGAGTCGGGTGAGGTCCGGCGACCGATACAGGAACACGAATCGGACACCGTCCTCGGTTTCTTGCTCGCTGTAGTCGTGGATGCCGTACCATGGAACGGTCTGGTCGGGGTCGTTCAGGTTTTTGACGATGCCGTGATCCGTAACGAAGCGCATCGACATCAGCACAGAGGAGAAGTACCAGGCTCCGGCGATCCATCCGTAGCAAAACCAAGTGAAGAGAGGGATATCCACGCCCATGTACAGGCTCAATCCCCAAATTCCAACAATGGCCAGCAGAAAGAAACCGGCGAATTCTTGTCCACCGTGCCATTGAAGCAGAATCCGACGAAGGCGGAACGCATTGGATGCCGTCACCACCGCCAGGATCGTGAATACGATGCTAAATGTGGCCAGCAGAGTAAGCCATATAGGATGTTCGGCGATGTCCATCATCATACATTCAGATATCGGGCTACCAATGACTCCAAAAAAAGCATCAGCAAACCCATCAAAAGAAAGAATTGACTGATTTCGCGTCCGAACACGGCCGCCATGGTATCAATCACCGATACTCCGGCTCCTTGTTCCAACGTCTCATCGGTTAACGCACGAAGATCGTGATCTGATATGTTAGGTACGACGGATACGCTCGATTCATGGGAATCGGCAAGGATGCGGTAAGTTCCGGGCGTCCATTCCAAGGCCGGATACCGCAAACGGGTGTCGCCAGAAGCCATTCGGGTGATGTCGGGTATGAACACGGCTCCATCCCGTTCGATGCTCACTTCCCGCGCCGATACCCGGATTTGAAGGTCCAAGGGCTCACCAGTGGCCAGCATTCGGGTTTCCACACCGCCTACCGAGGCCGAATACATCACCAAGCGTGTCATGAACGGCGCGAACAAGGGATTGGATGGGAAATCGCTCCAATTCGGATCCGTTCCGATCGCCGATACCAACACCAAGCCCTGCCCGAACCGATGTTCGGTGAAGAGCGGGTCGGATGTGGAGGTGGACAAGATCACCGATCCGGTTGTGGTTCCTCTCGGATCGTAGCGCCAGATTCGGTTCAGATCCGGCAGCGGAGCACGGATGTCGCCCGATTCGGAGGTTTGGAACAAGCCATCCATTACGGGATGTCCTTCGAGAATGCGATCGACCGCGGTTTCTCCACCCAATGTGGTGTATCGTCCGGCGCCAAGCACTTGAAACAGGCGGTTGTACGACACCAGATCCGCATTCACACTCGGAAACACCACGACGCCAGCTCCGGCCTGAACCCGCGCGGCCAAACGCTCGCGCAAGGCATCGGGAATGGAAACGAGCTGATGCAGCACGATGGCATCGGCCGATTCAAAGGGGACATTTCGCGCCTCATCGGGCGTGTACCGGCGGATGTCGAGCGTGCTCGACACATCCTGCGCGGAAACCAGCGCGGCATTCAGAAACCGCATCGGAGTGGCGTCGCCAACCAAGGCGATTTCACGGCGTGATGGAATTCGAAACGACAACGGGTATCGGTTGTCGGGCGAATAGCCGTCGCCTTCCAGAAGGATGCCGGCATTGAATTGTTCGGATGTGGGAATGGCTTCGAATAGCACGGTTTCGGATTCCGATGGCGCCAAAGACACCGGAAATTGGGATTGCAGACGTCCGTCTTGTTCCAGGGAGACAAATCCAGCGGCGACGGCCTCGCTGCCGCTGTTGCGGATGTCGGCTTCGATGAAAAGCGGCTTTCCGGGTCCGCCCATGGTGTTGCGCACGCGCACGTCCGTCACCTGGAGGTTCGAGACGGACTGGGAACCGATGCGCACCACGGTGAGTCCTTCGAGTGGTGCCGACTGGAGTGGCGCATCTTGCGTGAGCCGCGCGTCGGTGACCCAGAAATAGGCACGGTTGCCGGCGGCTTCGGCTTGGACAGCCGTGGACAGTGCCGCCCAGCGCTCGGCGGCCTGGTTGGCCGCGTTGGAGACCGAAATGCTGCGCAGCACGGAACGCGCATCGGCCGCGGCGAGGGGTGGGGTTGGCGTGAACGTCCCGTAAGAGGGTTGCAGGAGGAATCGGTCTTCATCCGAGGCTTGGTCGATGAGGGCTTCGACCGCGGCAAGGGCCTGATCCATATACGGACCATCTTGATCCACGCGCGTCATCGAAGGGCCGTTTTCAATCAAAATGGCGTACATCACGGGTCCGCCACTCCAGAAAACGGCATCGGGTTTCAGAAAGGGCCGCATCAGCGCCAGCGCCAACAAAACAATCGCAGAAACGCGCAAGGCTAACAGAATCCATCTCTTGATCGCGAGACGACGCATCGTCTTCTTCTGCAGCGACGAGAAAAACGCCAGCGTCGAAAACGTCAGAGTCTTGGGTTTATGAACCTGCAGCAGGTGAACCAATACCGGAAGGGCCACCGCCGTTAATGCAAGTAGAAATAATGGAGCTAAAAAAGCCATTGAGTAAACATCGTACCTTTGTTTGAGATGATACCAATTCGATTGCAATTCTTTTTCGGGATCCTTGTGGTGCTTGCCGCCGCATGCGGCCGAAACCCTTCAGACCAATGGACCGCCGCCATTCCAACATCCGCTACCGTCGTCATCATTCCGGCTGACCATGCCGATATCCAGACCTTGCTGCGTCGCGATTATGTGCAATGGCTGGACCAGCTCACGCCGGCCCGGGTGTCGGACGTCCAAGCGGTTGACTTCATCAAAATGGGCATCAAGAAGGCCGAAGCGATCGCCATCATCCCCATCAGCGCTACACAATGGGCACCGCTGTGGATTCTTTCGGCGCCAAATGGCACATTGAAGTCGAAAGGGCTGCTTTTTGATCGTCCCATTCCGTCTTCCAAGTACGAATACCTGGGCGAGACCATCCATACCTACAGCATCGGGGATGTGAGCTTGCACGCGGCGCAAATCCGGAAAATTCTGATCGTGTCGGTGAACAGCACGTCGGTTGAAGAAGCCATCCGCACATTCAAGGAAGAATCGATCGCTTTCCCCATCAATGGGACGCCGGAACCGGGTACGATTTTGGTCCAGACGGCATTGCTGCACCGACTGCTCGGACTCGAAACCATTGTCGATGTGCATGCCGATTTGAAATCTGTTTTCACCGGATTACAGCCTGTGAAGCTGAAAGTGGAGAATCCGGATCGCGCGACGGGAGAATTATTGTACAACCCCGACCGCTTGTCTCCTCTATTGCGAAATCTGACATCCGAATCCACTGTCTCGGATTTGGACTTGTATGTGCCACGCGACGCGGTGGTATACGCCCAATTGAACGGCATGTCCATCGCCGATCCCTCTGATGAGCTACTCAGCACATTGAACCGTGGTTTATCATCCCATTTCGGGTATGTTCGTATTCCGATCACAACCAACTCCGTGGGCGATGAGGGCGTGTATGTGCGCTTGCTCGCGGAATCGCAGAACGTTGAGCAAACCTTGCTGGATCTGGTCGCTCGCGGCGACCTCATCCCTGAGCGGGACATGTATCGAGTTCAAAATCCGGGGATCATGAAATTGATCAGTGCGGACATGACCGTCGATGGAACCTATTACCTGAAGCACCTTCGCAATGCCATCTATCTGTCGGAACGTCATGGGGTGATATCCCGAATCGTGGCCGATCAGGCACGTGATCGTGTGATCCAGTCGGATGAGGCCTATCAAGCCTTCCGGTCCCATTTCCCTGACTCGGTCACCGGGTTCGTGTTCGTACGAAGCGATGGTCTGGTGCGTCAGTTTGGTCAGTGGCTGAATCCGACGCATCGCGTGGATCGCTACATCAATCGATTCGATGTTTTCGCGATGTCGTTCAGCGCGTCGACGAAGAACACATCCACCTTGTCCTTCCGCATGTTCAATATCGAAGAGTCCCGCAAGCCGATCGTAGACGGCTGGTCGACAAATCTGGATGGATTCAGTATCTCTGGGCCTGCCACGTTAGACGACATCACCGGCGATGGTCAGGCCGATGTGGTTGTGACGACATCCGGCGGACGCTTGTATGGTTTCGGATCGGATGGTGTGGAATTATTCAGCACCGACATCGGGACGGACGGGGTTCAAGGCTCACCCATCGTCACAGATTGGTTCCGAAATGGCGAAAAAACCATTTTGGTAGGGGCGGCGAATGGCGTGTATGGCTGGAGCTCAAACGGAGTGGCCTTGCCAAACTACCCGATCCTACTTGACAATTGGCTTTCGGCACCGATCTTGGTAGCCGATGTCCAAGGGCGCGGTTTAGCCAGTTTCGTGGTGGCCACCTCCGATCAGAGAATCGCGATTTTGGATCGCCGTGGCCGACCCGAATCCGGTTGGCCGCAACGCATGCGTGATATTTCGACCGTACGACCGGTTTATGCGCGCCTATGGGGCCAACGCATGATCCTCACCTATGCCGATAATGGAATCTATGCATGGACTCTTAACGGTCGCGCAATCCCCGGTTTCCCCGTCCAGCTTCCATCCCCAGGCACCGGAGAGTTAATGGTCACGGATGAGCATGTGCACATCGGCACGATTGATGGCGACATCATTTCCATTGGCAAAACCGGGTACTTCACGCATGTGAGATACCACGATCTGACGGCCGGCTTCGTCTATCAACGGATTGCGACCGCCAGCACGTCGTTGAGGCTCGCCGGACGGGTAGGAGATACCGTCGTCGGGGTGGGACAACAAGGTGAGGTCCGCGTTCTCGACCGTTTTGGAAAATTAGTCTACTCCGATGAGATGTTCGTGACGATGAGTCCTTCCACGCCAATGTTGTTGGATTTGAACCGCGACGGTCATCTGGATCTCATCGCCGGAAGCAGTTATGGACGCGTCTATGCGTGGGATATCCGAAACCGATCCAAACTCGATCTCTTGCCGGCATACACGAGTTATGATCCAGCGTTCAGCACAAATTTCGGAAACGATGATGTGCCGTACATGGTGAGCGATTCGCCGGATGGAATCCGGGTTTGGCGCATCCAGGGGGATGTCAGCGAAGCAAGTGTTTCAGTGCCGGACCCACTTCCGTAAACTCGAACTCGAATCCGTAGCGCATGGCTTTTTCAGGAAGCACGCGCTGGCTGGCCAACACGGCTGATGCGGCTTCACCAGCCACGATGCGCACGAGCGCGCCCGGAACCGGAAACCAAGACGGGCGACGCAACGCGGCGCCCAGTTCCGACGCGAAGGTTTTCATGGTCACGGGGTTTGGCGCGGTTCCATTCAAAGGTCCGGCCACGGTCGGCGTTTCAGCCGCCCATATGAGCATGCGGCACAGATCGTCGATATGGATCCATGGCAGGTATTGGTTACCGGTTCCGATCGGTCCACCACCGAATAGCATGAACGGGAGTTTCATTTTCTGAAGCGCGCCCCCATCCGCATCCAACACCACACCGATCCGAGGTGCCACAAGCCGCACACCATAGGCGACGACCGGCTTGGCGGCCTCTTCCCAATCCACACAAAGCTGCGCGAGAAAATCATCGGTGGCGACACTGTCTTCGGTGAGCTCACGATCGGCTTGATCCCCATAAATGCCTACCGCGGATGCCGAAATGAGAACAGACGGTCGAGTTTGCGAATGCTGAATAGCGTCCACGATTTTCTGAGTCGATTCAATCCGGCTCGAGACGAGGCGTTCTTTCACGGCCTCGGTCCAGCGTGCCCCGACCAGGTTTTCACCCGCCAGGTTCACCACCACATCGACCGTTCCGATGTGCTCGGACAACGAATCCCAAGTGATGCCGTTTTTCGCGCTCCGACTGAGAATGGAAACGCGGTCGCCACGGGATTGCAAATGCGAGGTAAGGCGGGTTCCGATCAATCCGGTACCGCCTGCGAGTAGCCAGTGTTTCATAAAATCAGGGTTATCTGGGGATAACGCCCAAACCGGGCAAATCGTTGAGCACCACGCGGCGGGCGTCGTCGAAGGTGAGTCCGATGAACGGATCGTCTTTGATGAGCACGTGACCGTCGAGGTCGGCGGCGTCGGCCCAAAGACTGATCAAGGCGGAGGCGGTATCCGCCAGGGACGATTCAATCATGCAACCGACCATCACCTTGAGTCCGGCGCGTCGGGAATGATGCACCCATTGCATGGAGCGCCGCAAGGATCCGGTCTTCATGATCTTGATGTTCACGCCGTGGAAGCATGCGGCAAGTTCGTTCACATCCTCATAACCGGTGAAACTCTCATCCGCATACAACGGCAGCGGCGATTTCAATTTGAGCTGCGCCAATTCCCGCTTCATTGCCGATGGCATGGGTTGTTCGATCATCTCGACGCCTTGATCGGCCAGGAACCGGATGCGGGCGAGAGCGGTGTCCACATCCTTCCATCCTTCATTGGCATCGACCCAAATGGGTTTCGAGGTGATGGTTCGAAGGTGCCTGATGACGGCTTCATCGTTGTCTGTGCCGAGTTTGACTTTAAGGATGGGGAAGTCGCTAGCTTCATCAACCCGACCTTGCATGTTTTCGAGCGCGTCGATGCCGATGGTATAGGTGGAAACCGGTCCGGTGGCATCACCCGCATTCCACAACTGGTGGATGGGCACATTCAACGATTTCCCGATCCAATCATACAAGGCCATTTCAAGGGCCACTTTCGCAGAATACTCGCCCGGCGCCGTGGTATCGAGAATGGTCAAGAAGGCTTCCACATCGTATGGATTTGAGATGCGCGACAAATCCACTTTTTGGATGTAGGCGATGGCTGAATCCTGGCTTTCCTGATAGCGCGCGTTCGGGGCGGCTTCCCCGATGCCTTCGATTCCGTCGCCCTGCAAACGAACCAGCACGTTCGGGGCCACATCCCGCGACCAGCGGGAAATCGTGAACGTACGGCGAAGCGTGAGATTGAGCGGTTCGGCTGTGACGCGGAATCGGGTCATACTCAGAAGAGGGGCAATAGAAGGATGTACAGATAAATGGCTGGTGCCACGAGAAGCATGGAATCGAAGCGATCCCAGAAACCGCCATGGCCCGGAAGGATGTTGGCCGAGTCTTTGGCGCCGGCGGCGCGTTTCACTTTGCTTTCGGCCAGATCGCCGATCGGACCAAAAATGCTGGCCAACAGAATCAATGGCCAGGCTTGCTGCCATTCAAACGGAGGTGTGGCGATGATTGTGAACACGGTGAACGCCAATACAAAAGCGACGGCAGAGCCGATGAAGCCCGACACAAAGCCTTCCCATGTTTTCTTGGGACTCAAATGTGGCGCCATCAGATGTCGACCGAATGTTCGTCCGCCATAATAGGCGAAGGTATCGTTGCCCCAGATCATCACACACATGAGCATGAATAGAAAGAAACCGGAGTACTCGCTGGCGCCGTGGCGCATGGCGATCATGGTGAGAAACGCCACTGGCGCATACATGCTGCAATACAGCGTGCTCATCATGCGGTAGAGGTTTCGGTGCTCCTTATTGAGCGTCTCAACAGAGATGAAGGCGAGCAACATCACCAAGAGGGCAGGAATGGCATAATCCCACAGTGCAAAGGAGACGATGACCAAGCCGAAGGCATAGGTGAGTGCCGGATTAGGGCGGAACCCTTGCATCGACATCATCGATATCATTTCCCGCTGAATCAAGAGCATCAGAATCACCATCATCGTGGCGAACATCCATCCGCCCATCCAAACCACAATGAGAAAAGCCGGCGCCGCTGCGGCGGCGAAGAGTGTCCGGCGAACCGTTTCGGTCATATGTCGCTTAATCCTTGTTATCTAGGCTTTCGAGTGCCGCTTTGGCTTCGGCTTCCTTATCCACGGGAACATAAACATAGATGAGGGATAAATGACCGACATTGGATGTATAGCTGCTGTCTTTTTTCGATAGAATTTGCACCGGGATATCGGCATCTGCGAGAAACCCTCTTACCAATTCCGCCTCGAACTCGACGGCGGTTTCGAAGATGCAGGTCCATTCGTACAAGTCATCCGGATTCAGGTCGTGTAGTGGTGTCATGAAGATGTCGGTTTAGAAGATAAAAGACGACCGGAGTGAGCACCAGTCCTGCAAGCAATAAGAAAACGGGGGGCGGCGACTCGGAAAACGCAGGGTCGAACGCGATTTCAGGGAAATAGCTAGCAAAGACTACGGAAACTCCGTTGTTCACGAAATGTACGGCAATCACGACAAGCATACTGCCTGTTTTCCACACCAGCCAGGTGATGAGAATGCCCAACAGAATGAGCGGAATGGCTTGGGAAAAGCGCAAATGATATAAGCCGAACAAGGTGCCTGTGATCACGATGGCGGCCCATGGCGGCAGTGAGCGTTCGAAATTGCGAAGGATGACGCCACGAAACATCAGCTCTTCGCACACCGCCGGCACCATCGCCACATGGAACAGCATGATGACAATCGACATGTCGCCACGAAGCAACTGCTCGATCATCTTCATCTGGCTTTTGTCGAGATCGATCCACGATTGTGGAATCGGCAACTGCGTATTGAACCAAGCGAACCACTGGATGAGCGGTTGTACCGCAATGGTGAGCAGAATCGCGAAAGCGATGGTTTTTCCAAGGCCCGGAACCGGATTGAGGCGGAAGTACTCCTTCCGACCTTCTTTCGATACGGCGATGCGGCTCAGCCACCACGAACCGAGGCCGAGTACCACGATTTGTCCGGTGGAATTACCAATGAACAGCGCATCCGGATAATTCACCAGGTTGCCCATGTTCGCAATCACATCCGATAAATTGCCTTGCGCGTAAAGGATGCCGAGCGCAACGAGTGCGGCCAGAACTTGGAATCCGATGAAGGCGGTGATGAGCCATAACAAGGCTACAAGCCAACCGGCAAACCCGTTACGGGTCATCCAATCACTCACAACACCTCTTCTTTCTTGGCGAAGATGGCCACACCGATGATGCCTGTGATCAGGTTCAATACACCATAAACGCCGAGACTGATCGAGAAGCCCGTGACAATACCCATGAACGTTTTAGATTCTTGGAATTTGGTATAGGTGTCATCAATCATCAAATCGCGCTGTTCATCCGTAATGTTCGGAAGGGCTTCAAAATTGGCGATCATCGCATCCGCATATCGATCTATCACCGTCGGATCAATGAATTGGGTCCAGATTTGCCCGATGACAACCGCAACGACGGCGATGATGGCACCAGTAACGAGCCCCATCACCGCACCTTGACCCGCTTTCATCGGCAACCCGGTTTCCTTTGCATAAGAGCGAACAACCAGCAAACCACCAAGGGAGGCAATCAGGCAAGCGACCGCAGGAGGAACCAATATGCCTGCGTTGATGAGCGACCCCGTTGGAGGGGACGAAATCATATTGTACATCGCCATGTATGTAATGGCCGTTGTGACAACCGCCAATATCGCGCCATAGCGTATCGCATCCGGTAAATATGAAGGCTTAGGTGTGATGTCCATGATATAGGGATTTATTCAGGGTTTTCGAATCGCCTCCAAGATACTAAGAGGAAGCCACCAATCAAGCCCAACAACAAGCCCGTTCCGACCCGGATGGATGGCATTCCGTCCCAGATTCCGACCATGGATGCGAACCCATCCACAGCTAAAATAATACCAGCTACCATTGCGGCAGGCTTCAGAAAGGTTAGGGATGGATGATGGATGAAGGCGACCGTCACACCCAAAAAAAGTCCCGCATAGATGCCAAAACACCGTTCACAGACGGCCAATGGTGCGCCGTTCAACCACAAACTCCGACCGGGTTGCTGATGGCAGACGGATGCGAACACGGACCGCTGCCAACTGGTGTACCATTCGGCGATGTCGCTCGGGCCCCAGAGTCCGGGACCCAATGCGATCATGAGCAATGCGGCCACCAATGCCAGCAACGCCAGATGGCCTTTCATCCGAACAACATCGACAGATCCAGCGCGCGGACGGAATGCGTCAAGGCGCCCACCGAAATATAGTCCACACCGGTTTCGGCGATGGGCGCAATGGTATCGAGCGACACATTCCCCGACGCTTCGACCTTCATCCTGCCCGCAACCCGTGCCACCGCGACGGACATATCCTCCCGTGACATGTTGTCCAACATCACAATCGCGACATCCGGATACCTCAGCACCTCATCCAATTGCGCCAGTGTTCCCACTTCGATCTCAATCTCTGCCAAGCTCTTCGTGTTCTCCCGATGCGCCGCACAAGCCCGTATCGCTTGGGCAATTCCCCCCGCCACGGAAATATGATTTTCCTTGATCAGATATCGGTCATACAAACCCATCCGGTGATTCTCCCCTCCACCCAAACGCACGGCCCATTTGTCGAGCTCCCGGTGCCCGGGCAGAGTTTTGCGCGTGTCGAGAACCTTGGCGTTCGTATGGGCCACGAGATCCGCGAATTGCCTCGTCTTCGTGGCGATGCCGCTCATCCGCTGCATGAAATTCAGCACCACACGTTCCGTGAGCAACAGGTGGTTGGCCGGACCATAGACCCTCATCACCTCGTCACCGGGCTGCACGCGTGCCCCGTCATGCGAAACCACCACAACACGGATAAGGGGGTCGACCTTCGTGTAGATCCATTCGGCCAATTCCAATCCAGCGATGATGCCGCTTTCTTTGGCGATGATTCTGGCACGGGCGTTTTCGGCGCCGGAATAGACGGCCGATGTGGTGATGTCGCCCGAGCCGATGTCTTCAGCCAAGGCGGCGTCGATCAGGCGTTCAACCTCTGGACTCATGGATCAACTGTTCAATACCGGACAGGAAAAAATCCGGCGCTTTCACCGGACGACGCGTGGTGGCATCCACGAAACACAGCACCACTTGACCGATCGTGTGCAATTTGTTGCCATTGTCCGTGCGGATTTCATAATAGGTGTTCAGACGTACGCCGGGAATATCATGAATGATTACGCGGACCGACATCAGCTCATCATACAAAATCGGTTGTTTGTACTGGATGTGCGATTCCACGACCGGCAGCATGAATCCTCGTTCTTCCAATTGGCGATAGGGAATGCCTGCAGCGCGAATCATTTCCGTGCGGGCCACTTCGAAATATTCCATGTACCGGCCATAATACACGTAGCCCATCTTGTCAGTCTCCCCATAACGGCTCCTCATGTCGTGCGAATAGACGAACAGGGGTTCGGATGGGGGGAGCATATCAGACGGAGGTCCAGTGACCCATTTGCGAGTATTTCGCGATGCGCTGATCGATGAGTTCGGCAGGCGACAACACGCTAAGGCGCATGAGGGAATCCAGAATCTGGGCTTTGACCAACTCGGCCGCGGCGTCATGATCGCGATGCGCGCCACCTTTGGGCTCTTTGATGATGCCGTCGATGATTTTCAGTTCGATGAGATCTTCCGCGGTGAGCTTGAGGGCATCGGCCGCTTGCTCTTTGTAATCCCAGGTTTTCCACAAGATGGAGGAGCACGATTCAGGCGAAATCACCGAATACCAGGTGTTTTCCATCATATACACTTCATTTCCCATCCCGATGCCGATGGCACCGCCGGATGCGCCTTCACCGATCACGATCGAAATAAGTGGCACCTTCAGCATGGCCATTTCTTTCAAATTGCGAGCGATGGCTTCCGCTTGGCCGCGCTCTTCGGCTTCAAGTCCAGGAAACGCACCGGGTGTATCCAGCAACGTGACAATGGGAACACCGAATTTCTCGGCGAGCTTCATCAAGCGGAGCGCCTTGCGGTATCCTTCCGGGTTCGGCATGCCAAAATTCCGGTATTGGCGCGATTTGGTGTCGCGACCTTTTTGCTGACCGATGATCATCACCGATTGTCCGTTGATGGTGCCCAATCCGCCGACAATGGCTTTATCGTCACCAAAGGACCGATCGCCATGCAATTCCATGAACCGCTCGGTGATCTTGTAGATGTAATCGAGCGTGTAGGGGCGGTCGGGATGGCGGGCGAGCTGAACCCGCTGCCACCGCGTCAGGTTTTGAAAAATCGAATCGCGAAGTTCTTCGACTCGTGATTCCAACCGTTTGATTTCAGGCGCGAGGACCTTGTTATCGCCAATGTCCAGCTTACGAAGCTCGTCGATTTTCTTTTCTAGTTCGAAGATCGGTTTTTCAAAATCGAGGTAATTCATACCTGTCCGGTTCCTCTGAATAATGGTGAGAGTGACAAATATACCAATTTACAGGGTGCCGAAGACGCTGCGGGCTTTGAGCGTGAGCACACGCCAGATCGCTTCCCACATGATCGACCTCGACATTTTCGACACGCCTTCCATCCGTTCACGAAAAATGATGGGCACTTCTTTGATTCTGAACCCAAGATCGTAGGTGCGAAGATGCATCTCGATTTGGAACGAGTAGCCGTTGGATTTGATGTGATCCAGATTGATGGCTTCGAGCACGCGGCGATGGAAGCATTTGAATCCGGCTGTGGTGTCTTTCACCGGCATTCCGGTGATCACCCGGGCATACATATTCGCGGAATAGGACAGAATGAGGCGCGACAACGGCCAGTTGATGATGCTGATTCCGTTGCTGTAGCGAGATCCGATCGCCAGATCGGCTTCATCGCGCTTCACTACATCCACAAGACGGGGGATGTCGTTCGGGTCGTGCGAAAAATCAGCATCCATCTCACAGATGAACTGGTAATGCTGGCTCAGGGCGAAGCGGAAACCCGTCACGTACGCCGTTCCCAAGCCCAATTTGCCGGGTCGTTCGATCAGATGGACGCGTCCGGCGTATTCATGCTGCATTTCACGGACGACAAGCGCGGTACCATCGGGCGATCCGTCATCCACGACCAGCACATCCACTTGGATATAGCTGTTCATGAGCTTGGTGATCATCCGATCGATGTTCCCTTTTTCGTTGTACGTCGGGATAATGATGAGAGTCTCCGAACGCATTCCCTATTGCCCCTTCCCTGTTATCACGGTTATAATCGTATTCAATAGAATCTTAAGGTCCATTCTAAGGGAAATATTCTCCACATAAAACAGGTCGTACTTGGTTTTTTCCACTACATCCTCAAAGGATTCATCATATTTCCATTTCACTTGTGCCCAACCGGTGATTCCTGGCTTCACGCGTAAGCGCCTGCTGTACAACGGGATCTCCTTTTTGAACTGGTCCACAAAATAAGGCCGTTCCGGACGCGGACCCACCAAACTCATATCGCCCGACAACACATTCACCAATTGGGGCAATTCATCCAAACGCAGTTTCCGGAGGATGATTCCCAATGGCGTGATGCGCGGATCCTGCTTCTGGGCGAACACCGGACCTGTCACTTTTTCCGCATCCTGCACCATCGTTCTGAACTTGTAAATCATGAATTCGTGGCCGTGTAGTCCCACTCGGTTCTGGGCGAAAATGACCGGTCCCTTGGATGTGAGTTTCACCAAAATGGCCACAATCAACATCACAGGAGATAGAACAACCAGAATGATGAGGGATGCGACCACATCCAACGTTCGCTTGGTGAACTTCTCCCATGTGGGCATGGGATCAGGCATCACTTCGATCAGCGGGAGTCCGTGGATCTGGTTGGTCTGGTTCATGCCGCTGATCAGCTGGTAGAAGTTCGGCACGATTTTCACGGACACATCCGGCACCTCGATCGCATCCAGCACCGCGATCAACACATCTTGCTGGGTCTCATCAATCGCGACAATCACATCTTTGACGTCTTTTTCGCGGATGATGCGGTTGATATCGGCCACATTTCCCACAACCGGAACCCCATGCACCGAGGCCGGGGCATTGTCCATATCGGAAATGAATCCGACCACATTCATGCCCGAAAGCTTATGGCGCATCAGATTTTCATGGATGTAAATCGCCATCGATCCCACGCCTACGATCAAGGCCTTGTGCACACCACGACCTTGCTTCACCAGATAGATCTGCAACGTGAGAACGATCAAACGTCCTGTCGTGACCAGCATGAACACCACACCCCAGTACATCAGAGTCACATATTTGGCGTAGTCGAGGTTGTCGCGGTCCCAGCCAAGTGAATCGATGAACAGAAGAAAGAATAGGATCAGGACGCCGATCGTGGTCACTTTCATCACTCGGATGACCTCATCGAAGCGCGAGATCAGATACACATTTCGATACAAACCGAAAATGGCGTGGATGAGCATCCAAAACAAGGTGACGATCACAGCGGGAGCCAGGAGTTCGGGCGGAGTGACGTGCAACCCTTTATCCAGCCATCCCCATTCGAAACGAATGAAATAGAAGACGTACCAAGAGCTGATGAGCGCTAAGGCATCCGAAATTAAAAAGGGGGCGATGTCCCGGAATCTGTCCACGAAAAATGGGTAAATTTGCGTCTAAATATACGAATCCCATTGTTTACCCTACGTAAGCGGTCTTCCACGACCAAAGCGCGCCTTGGTCGGCTTCAAACCGATCATGGTGTGATTGAAACTCCGATTTTCATGCCGGTTGGCACGCTGGCAACCGTGAAGGCTGTGCATCAGACCTTGCTTCGGGATGTGGTCAAAGCGCAGATCATCCTTGGCAATACCTATCACTTGTACCTGCGTCCGGGTATGGGCATCATGTCCAAAGCCGGTGGGCTCCATTCCTTCATGAACTGGCATCTTCCGATGCTCACCGATTCCGGCGGATATCAGGTGTTTTCCCTCGCCGCACAGCGGAAATTGGAAGAAAAAGGCGTGATTTTTAAAAGTCACATCGATGGAAGCAAGCATTCGTTCACGCCAGAAAGTGTGATCGAGATCGAACGAACCTTGGGTGCCGATATCATCATGGTGTTGGATGAATGTCCACCGTACCCCAGCGACCGCGAGTATGCGGTCAAATCCATGCACCTCACCCATCGGTGGGCGGCGCGGTGCAAGGTGGCGTTTCAGGAAACGGAGCCTCGCTACGGACACAAGCAGTTTCTTTTCGGAATCGTGCAAGGCAGTACCTATGACGATTTACGCGTGGATTCAGCGAAGGCCATCGCGGATTTGGATTTCGACGGAAACGCGATCGGAGGTTTGAGCGTCGGCGAACCCGCCCACATGATGTATGAAATGACGGATTTGGTCACCAACCATCTTCCTGCCGAAAAAGCCCGATATCTGATGGGAGTAGGCACTCCGGCCAACCTATTGCATAATGTGGCCTTGGGCGTGGATATGTTCGATTGCGTGATGCCGACTCGCAACGCGCGCAACGGCATGATTTTCACAAGAAATGGCACTGTGAATCTTCGAAATGCCAAGTGGAAAGACCATTTCGAATCCGCTGATGCCGGATTTCCCTCGGTTCTATGCACCGATCATACCTTGGCATACATGCACCACTTGTTCCGTTGTGGGGAATTGCTCGGACTCGAACTCGCATCCGTCCATAATCTGCAGTTCTATTTATGGCTGATGGAGGAAATCCGCACCCGCATCGATAACGACACGTTTGATGCCTGGTATCAGCCAATGGCGGAGCAACTCGATCGTCGCTTATAAGCGTCCATCGTAAAAACGTCCCGCGATCACGGAGTTGAATAGAATTCCGATATCGAGCCAAACCGAGTGGTTTTGCACATAATGCCGCTCGTAGTGCTCTTTTTCGCCGGTGGTTTTCAAGCGGTCTTCATTCAACTGCCGCAAGCCGGTCAGGCCAGGTTTGCAATACACCGGCAGAGGATGTCGGTCGGGATGCAACGGAGCACCTACCAAGCTCAGTTTCCCCGAAAACACATATCCGAAGAGCAAAAACCGGTTCAGCCACACATTCGACGCATGTGGTTTGAACAACCGGATCACTGTAGCGTGATGTTCTTCGGCGTAGAGCCGGACCTCGTCTCGTTTTTTCCCGCGCAACACAGCAAGAAACCACGCGAGTGATCCAGGAACACAGGTGAGGAGGATCACAACCGCGGAGACGGCCACATCCAGATTCCGCTTCAAAAACCGGTTCCAGGCGCGCGTGTAAGGGATGTCCACATCCACAACTGCGATGTCATCGAGGTATTCCACATTCGATTTGCCAATCACGAAATCCATCGATTCCGGTACCAATTTCACAGACACCAACGGATTACGGATTTGCGACATCACAGACAGCATATCTCCGGTCTGGATCGCATTCCCCGAGAACAAAACCTGATCGATCTTATGAAATCGGATGAGATCGGGTGCGTGTTCGGGTCGACCGATGATGGGGATATCCTCGAACGTGTCGGTCCATGTCGATTCTTTTTGGATGAGGATGCCCACGATATCCGCGTTCCAATCCACTTTGGAGCGGATGAGTCGGACGAGATCCGAGGTTTGCGGACCGACACCCACGATCAGCATCCGGGTTCGGCTCAGGTTGCCCCGAAATCCGGGCAGAAATAGGCGCAGCAAGGATAGGAGAATCGTGGACGAGACGAAGCCAAGGAGAAGGATCCAGCGCGAGAAGGCGTAATCGCGCAGGAAGAAGGTGATGAAGGCCAAGGTGGCGAAGGTGAACGCGGTGGTCTTGAACAGGGCGCTGAAGGATTTGCGGTTCAGGCCATGCAGGTCATGAAATTTCGCTATGGAAAAGAAGAGCAGCGAGGAGAGGATATGGAGAAGGACGAAGCCGGGCTGATAGGACTCGGGCATGGCGCTGGGTGCGATGCCATACCGTAGCATGAACAGGACCACCAGAATCAGATTCAGGATGGACAGATCCAAAGCGGGGCCGGCCAAGCGTTTGACTACCGTGGCGAGGTAGGAGGCCATGCCGCGGAGGATAATCCCTCCCTTCACAATCACTTTGAACCAAAAGGTGTATCCTGCGCTGTAGTGCTTCTCAAAAAACTGATACATCGCCTTGTTGAAGAGGATCACATAATCGAGATTGTCTTTCTTCGTGCTCTCGCCTTTGTAATGGATGATGGCGGTGCTAGGCACATAATCAATCACATGTCCGGCTTGAGTCATTCGGTAACAAAGGTCGATATCCTCGCCATACATGAAAAAGCGCTCATCAAACCCATCCAACGACTGTAAAACGGACGTCCGACAAAACATGAACGCACCCGAAAGTACGGGAATCGGTGCGGCTTCATCCTCTCCGATCGCCGACATATAGTAATCGGATCCGAACCCCAATACCTTGTACAGAGCCGTCAACGGTGTTGGGATGGATCGTTTCGATTCAGGAGCGAAGGTTCCATCCGGATTCAGCAGCTTGCATCCGGCCGCTGCGGTGGAAGGATTCGCCTCCATATGTGCATACAACGTGCTCAGTGTATTCTCTTGAATCAGAGTATCCGGATTAATGATGAGGGTATACGTGCCGAATGCGGTTCGGATCGCTTGATTGTTGGCCTTGCCGAATCCCACATTTACTGTGTTATGGATGTGATGAACGTTCGGGAAACGGGACGTTAGGAATTCCTGCGAGCCATCGGTGGAGGCGTTATCAACCACTATTGTTTCCAGAAGCAGATCGTGCTTGGCATTCTCGATGGAGATGAGCAGACTGGCCACATATTCCTTCACATTGTAATTGACGATGACAATCGTGATGTGAGGTGAGGCCATCAAGGAATCAGGAAGGTGATAGGTTGCCGAGAGCGTAAGGTAAAAATAAAAAAAGCCCTGATGCGAAAACGCATACAGGGCTTTAAATAAAAGATGAGGCAGCGACCTACTCTTCCGCGAATTGCAGTACCATCGGCGC
>CAYPOI010000022.1:0-31571 GCA_964412365.1 uncultured Chitinophagales bacterium
GAGGTCTCGAACGAGATCAACGAGAAAGTGCAGGAAGACATCCAGGAATCGCAGCGGAAATTCTTCATTCAAGAACAAATCCGCGCCTTGCAAGAAGAATTGGATGAGGAAGGTTTTGCCGATCCCGAGCTGGCCCGACTCAAGGAGCAGATCGACAAACTTCCGATGAGCGAGCAAGCCAGGACCAAGGTTCTGGAAGAGATGGATCGTCTGAAAAAGACGCCTCAGATGTCGCCCGAGTATACCGTGGCCCGGAATTACGTGGATTGGATCATTTCCATGCCTTGGGGTGTGTTTTCGGAAGACAATTTGGAGATTTCCGCTGTTGAAACCGCGCTTAACAACGATCATTATGGCCTGGAAAAGCCGAAAGAGCGCATCCTCGAACATATCGCGGTCCTGAATCTGGTACGTCAGATGAAGGGACAGATTCTGTGCTTCGTGGGTCCGCCAGGAACCGGAAAAACGTCATTGGCGAAATCCATCGCCGAAGCGATGGGACGAAAAATGGTGCGTATTTCGGTCGGTGGCGTGAACGACGAGGCCGAGATTCGAGGCCATCGCAAAACCTACATCGGATCGATGCCAGGGCGCATCATCCAGTCGATCAAAAAAGCCGGAACGATGAACCCGGTCATCATCCTCGACGAAATCGACAAATTGTCGCATGATTTCCGTGGCGATCCGTCATCGGCCGTGCTCGAAGTCTTGGATCCGGAGCAGAACGACACCTTCAACGACCATTATCTGGATGTCGATTTCGATCTGTCGAATGTGATGTTCATCACCACGGCGAACGTGGCGAGCAACATCCAACCCGCCTTGTTGGATCGGATGGAAGTGATCAATCTTCCAGGTTATTTGGAACACGACAAGCTGGAGATCACGCGGCATCACATGATTCCGAAACTGCTCACCGCCCACGGTCTCACCGCCAAGAAAGTCGTGTTCAAAGACGACGCCGTGCTGGAAATCATCCGCAAATACACGGTGGAAGCGGGTGTGCGCCAACTCGAGCAGCAGATCGCATCCGTTTTGCGGAAAGTGGCCAAGCAGGAAGTTTCGCTTCGTGCCAAGGGAGAAACATCGAAAAAACGCACGATCACCTTGGCGGATGTCCCTGGATTGCTGGGCGTGGAGAAATACCGCGACCGCGACCTCGACAAACGCGACAAGATCGGAAGCGTGAACGGATTGGCGTGGACCAGCACAGGAGGCTCCATTCTTCAGATCGATGTGGCCGTGATGAAAGGCAAAGCCAAACTCACACTCACCGGACAATTGGGTGATGTGATGAAAGAATCGGCCCAAGCCGCACTGACCTTCATCCGATCGAACGCGGAGCCGTTCGGAATCCCAGCCGATTATTTCGAGACGCACGAATTCCACCTTCATATTCCGGAAGGAGCCATTCCGAAAGACGGTCCGAGCGCCGGATTGGCCATGGCATTGGCCATTTTGTCGATCGCGACGAACCGCCCGATTCGCCATGATGTGGCTCTGACCGGTGAAATTACCCTACGTGGCGAAGTGTACGCGATCGGTGGTTTGAATGAGAAATTGTTGGCCGCGCAACGCAACCGTATTCAGAAAGTGCTCATCCCCAAAGACAATGAACGAGATCTGATTGAGATCCCGGCCAAAGTGAAAGACGGACTTGTGATTGTCTCGGTGAACACACTCGACGAAGCCCTTCCTCATATTTTCCGAATCCCGAGCTGATTTCCCTCGTAACGAGCGCAACTTCTCAGTAGCTAGCTCAATACGATATGGAACAATCGACATCGAATCGCATCATCGTTAAAACCGACGGCCGGATGGTGTTCTTGAACGCGACCGACATCGACTGCGTGAAAGCGGCCGGAAATTATGTGGAGATTCACGCGCATGGTAAGAAAATCCTGACGAGGGAGACCATGGCCGGTATCGAATCACGCTTGCCGGAAGATCATTTCCTGCGCATCCATCGCTCCACCATCGTCAACACCGGACGCATCCAAGAAATGCAGCCCTGGTACCATGGCGAATATCAGATCAAACTGATTACGGGTTCGGTGGTGTATCTGAGCCGCGGATACCGCCATCAACTGCGACGGTTGCTTTTATAATCGGCACAGGCATTCTGTCAGGTCGATAGCAACGGCACCATTCTTGCGAGTGGGATGCTATTCCTAAAAGTGTATGAAGATTACCATCCTACAATTGATCGGCCGTTTATACAGGATCGCCCGCCCATATCGCGGGCGATTCTTGTTTGCGCTCGGGTTCACCTTGCTCGGCTCCATGCTGTGGCTCATCGTGCCGCTCGGTCTGCGCGAACTGCTCGATGCCGTGTTCGAGGAAGGCGATCGAAGCATGCTGAACTGGCTGGCGCTCGGGCTTATCTCCCTGTTTCTGATCCAGGTCGTGTTCGGGTTCATCGGCAGTTATTGGCTCGAATGGATCGGAGAGCGACTCATCACGGATCTTCGACGGCAGTTGTATGCTCATCTGCAACGCCTCGGACTCCGGTTCTTTTCGGAGCAGCGATTGGGCGACATCACGTCGCGCCTGACGAACGATGTGGCCTCCGTCCGCACAGCCGCTACCAGCAGCATCGTGGACGCCCTCACTCAAAGCATCTCGCTTATCGGGTCGGTGGGTTTGATGGTGGTTCTGAACTGGCGCTTGAGCTTGGCCATTTTCATCACGGTGCCGATCGTGAGTCTGGCCACGCGTTATTATGGGGAGAAGATTCGTAAGCTGTCGCGGACCGTGCAAGACCGTCTTGCGGACACGACCGCCGTGGCGGAAGAGGCCTTGGCGGCAATCCGGGTCGTCAAAGCCTTCGCGCGGGAACCATTTGAGATCGGGCGATACAACGACGCGACGGATGTGCTCTTCGAAACGGCGCGCAAACGGGCGCTGCTCAGCAATTTGTTCTGGTCCGGCATAGGACTCCTGTTCATGGGTGTCATGATCGGCATATTCTGGTATGGCGGCATGGAGGTTCTGAACGGCCGCCTCACCGCTGGGGATCTGGTCGCTTTCATCTTCTACGCGTTCAACATCGCCCGATCGGTCGGAGGGATGTCGCGCTTGTACACCTCCTTCAATACCGCGGCGGGCGCATCCGAACGCATTTTTGAATTGTTGGATGAGAAACCGGAAGTGGCCGATGCCCCCGATGCCCAGCCCATGCCGGTGATCCGTGGACAAGTGGATTTCGAGGATGTCGGATTCCGTTATTCCGAAACGGCTGAGGTGTTAAAGCATATCTCCTTTTCCGTGTCGCCGGGTGAAGTGATCGCTTTGGTCGGTCCTTCGGGTGCGGGAAAAACGACGCTCATGAACCTCATCCCCCGATTTTATGATGTCACCGATGGCCGCATCCGCATCGATGGATTGGATGTGAAAGACGTGATGCAGGAATCGCTTCGCAATCAGATTGCTTTGGTTCCGCAGGATGTGCATCTGTTCGGTACTTCCATTATGGAAAACATCCGATACGGAAAATTGGAAGCGTCCGATGAGGATGTCATTTCAGCCGCCATCGCCGCGAATGCAGATGGGTTCATCCGAAGCTTCACCGAGGGCTACGCCTCGCAAGTGGGCGAACGTGGTGTGAAACTCAGTGGTGGCCAACGTCAGCGCATCGCCATCGCACGAGCGATACTCCGCGACCCGAAAATCCTGCTGTTGGATGAGGCCACATCCGCACTCGATTCCGAATCCGAAGCGGCCGTGCAAGCCGCTTTGGACCGGTTGATGGTGGGACGTACCACGTTCGTCATCGCACATCGACTGTCGACGGTGCGCCATGCCGACCGCATCGTGGTTCTGGAGAACGGACGCGTGAGAGAAGTGGGCTCCCACGACGTCCTGATGCGTTCATCCGGGCTCTATCAGCGCCTCTATGAGCTCCAATTCAAGGAACCCACAGCAAGTGACGCTGGTCTGTGAGTCGAGCGTGGAGGTTATGTACGGCTACGTGCCAGACCAACGGGTGGCCTTCCAAATCCTCGCGCTCGAGGGTGGCGAGCTTGTCCAAATCCTCATTCGTCGTGGTGCGGGAAAATCCCAATACGGATAATCCGAACGAGGTGCGCAGCGGAAGCAATCCTTCCATGCCCGATTTCACCACACGTCCCTCACGGTCGACCAAAATGCCAGTCAGCTGAATCATCTCTACGGGTTGGTCGAGAGCGGTAAGCCATTGGATGCGTTTCACATATCCGGTTCCAATTTCGAAGGCTTTATTTCCCTTCCAATCCACTTGTTTGGGGTAGTATTTGCTAATTCCGATGTGGACGATCATCAGATACTCGGCTTGGGCTTCATCCAACATCTGAACGACCCATTCTTTCCAAGGTTTGCTCGGTTGGTGCAAACGCATGATTTCGGGTTGGGGTCCATTCTGGCTGTGCCAGTGGTCCGGTACATCGTCGAATCCATCCATCAAATCGGGAACCCCAGCAAACAGTTTTGGAGCGCCTCTCTTCTTCAATGAGTTCGGAAAGGGTTCGGTGAAGGACCAGGAATTCATGTACCGACTCATGCTGTCGCTCATCATGGTCAAGGTCGGACTCAAATTGTGAAAAAATAGATCTTCCTTTGTGTACGGATCGATCAGAACGGTCGAATGCATCACAATCGGTGATTCGAGAACCTGGACACCTAAGTAGGTCGGGTTTCTATGGATGTGGGTGTCTTTATAGGATTGCCCATGCTTGAAAATGGAGCAACCGCTAATGGTAACTAAAATGAGAAGTGAAGAGATCGTTTTCATGGGATGTCACTAGGTGTTCAAATGATCGCGGCTTACACGATCATTCGCCATAAGAGTTGATACCATGAAGATGTGAGATCAGGATTTCACAAGCTAAAAAAGGATAATCATCAGTCAAGAATGGTACCGGCTTGTGCGGTTAGATTGGAACATGACCGATCGCACCATTCTTTTAGGAAAATATACGACTCAAGGACCTCGATACACTTCGTATCCGACGGCCCTCAATCTGACTACGATCACCGACGTCGTGCCATGGCTCGACACAGTAAGAGCGGTAAATCTGCGTCCGAAACCGATATCCTTGTACATCCACATACCGTTCTGCAAATCGCTGTGCTGGTATTGCGGATGTCATAAGATCATCAGCCGTAATTCGCAGGATGCGGATGATTATTTGGATCTGCTCGACATGGAATTGGAACTGCTCGCCCCGATGTTGCACGACCAGAACGAGGTGACGCAGCTGCATTTGGGTGGTGGAACGCCGAATGCGATGACCAATGATCAGTTCTTTCGATTGCGTGCCATGTTGGATAGCCATGTGCGATTGGCGGACGAGTTGGAATTCAGCGTCGAAATCGATCCGCGTTTGTTCACGATCGAGCAGGCCCAGATGATGGCGTCGATCGGTGTGAACCGGGTATCGTTGGGCGTGCAAGACATCCAAACGAATGTTCAGGAAGCGATCCATCGCATTCAGCCATCGTGGATGGTGGATCAAGCCGTGCAAGGATTCCGTGATGTGGGCATCACCGGAATCAACATGGATCTGATTTATGGATTGCCCCATCAAACCCGTGACTCCATGAACGCCACGCTCGACCACGTGGTGGCGCTAAGGCCGAGTCGGTTCGCGATTTATCATTATGCGCACCTTCCATCCCGATTCCCTTCGCAGAAGTTGATCCATGACGAATGGCTGCCCACATCCGACATCAAGCTCGGAATCTTGCAAGACGTGATCGATCATCTCACATCCGAAGGCTACATCCATATCGGAATGGATCATTTCGCTTTGGCTGATGATCCGCTGAGCCTAGCGATGCTTGATGGCACCCTTCAGCGCAATTTCCAAGGCTACTCGACCCAAGCCGGGACGGATGTGTACGGACTCGGAATTTCGTCCATTTCGCAAGTGGATGGCCTGATGTGGCAAAATCACAAAGAATTGGATGCCTACGGAACGGTCATGCGCAAAGGGGGACATCCATGGGCAAAAGGCTACGTGCTCACGCAAGACGACCGCATTCGACGCGATGTGATCATGAGCATCATGTGCGCCGGAAAAGTGGATTGGACCGCTCTCAGCGAGCTTCACAAACTGGATCTGGAACGCTTACTGATGCGGGAAAACCTGAGATTGATCCCGTTCATCGCCGATGGACTTGTGGAAGTGAGCGATGGAGTGCTGACGGTGACCGAAGAAGGGCGGTTTTACTTGCGGAACATCGCGATGGTGTTCGATGCGCATTTGAGCGCCATGCAAGACGTACGGTTTTCCAAAACCTTATGACAGCAGTGCGCCCGACGGGGGTCGAACCCATAACCTTTGGCTTCGGAGGCCAACGCTCTATCCATTGAGCTACGGGCGCAGATTCCAAAAATACGGACATTCCGCCTGAATGTCATCGGATAAGCATGGCGTCGCCGAAAGAATAAAACCGATATCCTTCAGCAATCGCATGGGCGTAGATGCGTTGGAGCTCATCCACGCCGGTCAGCGCGCCCACCAACATCAGCAACGTGCTCTTCGGAAGATGGAAATTCGTGATGAGGGCATCCACCGCTTTCCATTGGTATCCAGGTGTGATGAAAATGGACGTGTCGCCGGATGTGGCCTCGAACCGCCTGCCAGCCTGTGCCACCGATTCCAGCACCCGCGTAGTGGTGGTTCCTACTGCCGTGAGGTGCGTCGCTTTGGAAAGCATTTCTGCGGTGGCCACATCCATCGAGTACCATTCCGAATGCATGATGTGGTCTTCGGGTCGGTCGGCTTTGATGGGGGCGAAGGTGCCCAGGCCGACGTGCAAGGTCACTTCCGCAATCGCATGTTTTGTTCCTAAATCCGCCAATTGGGCTGTCGTGAAATGCAATCCCGCCGTAGGTGCGGCTTTGCTTCCTTCCGGCTTGGCATACACGGTCTGGTACTCACCCGCCAGGGCCTCATTCGGTTTGATGTACGGTGGAAACGGTGTTTGGCGGTAAGCGTCGAAAATCGGACTGTCCGCATCCACATTGAATCGGAGCGTGCGGATACCATCGTCGCTGATGCCCAGGGTTTCGACCACGATCCCATCCGCCCATTCAATGGATTTCCCGAGCTTGAAGCGGCGTCCGGGTCGAACCAGGGCCTCGCAGACCGTCGGATTGATCTGGCGAAGGATGAAGATTTCAGAGGATCCGTGCGCCAATCGGGCTTTCTCGACTTTGCTGTTGTTCAAGACCAACGTGGTGTTGGCTGGCAACCAATTGCCCAGATTCCGAAAGATGTCGTTATGGATGGTTTTCGTGGCACGGTCATAGACCAGCAAACGGGCCGCATCCCGCGGTTGGGCGGGCTCTTGAGCGATTAAGGCTTCGGGAAGCTCGAAATCGTAATCGGAAATCGATAGGGAATTCATGCCGATTAAGGTACGGGGGGAAAGGAACGTTTTGGATATGGGATAGGATTATGCGATCATAACACCCAACATATTCAATATCAATATTTTATGAAACTCACGTTGCTGCCGTTTTTGGTCGTCGTATTGCTGATGTCGTGCAGCAAAAGCACGCCGGTCGCACCGGATCCGGACCCGGAGACACCTCCCTCAACCTCATTAACCTATTCCGGAACCATCCAGCCGATATTCAACAGTCGTTGCACGTCGTGTCACAATGCATCCAATCCACAATCAGGTGTGAATGTGAGTTCGTATGCGACCACAATGGCCAGCAGGGGCACACAATACAACGCGTTGATCGTCAATCCCGGAAATGCGAATGGTAGTCCGCTTCACAACAAGCTGCTCCCTAGTCCTCAGTTCGGCTCTCAGATGCCGCAGGGTGGCGCGTTGACCACACAACAAATCACGTCCATTCGAGATTGGATCAACGCCGGAGCTCCGAACAACTGATGAAAGCGATTGTTCTGTTCATTTTATTCATGATCGTGGCAGCGCCGATCTCGGCACAGGTGTTCAGTACTGAAAAAGGGTATGCCGAATTCGAGTCGAAAGCATCTATCGAATCCTTCAAGGGAATT
Source organism: uncultured Chitinophagales bacterium (assembly GCA_964412365.1). Taxonomy (GTDB): domain Bacteria; phylum Bacteroidota; class Rhodothermia; order Balneolales; family HLUCCA01; genus CAMTWZ01. The sequence goes on from CAYPOI010000022.1 coordinate 8,016, forward strand.
TCGAATAACCTGACAGGACAGCTGTCGTTGGCCGATTCCACGCTCGATTTTTATCTTGATCTGAACACCCTCGCCACGGGCATCACCTTGCGTGATCGCCAGATGAGAGAGAATTTCTTGGAGACGGCGAAATTCCCGTTCGCTGAATTTCTTGGGAAGATCTATACCACAGTGGATCTAAAAACCCTGCAACCTCAGAAAGTGTTCGTGCTTGGCAACTTCACAATTCATGGTGTGACCAAGGAAATCGAGCTAGTGGCCACATTGACGCCGATGCCCAATGGACGATTGAAAGCATCCGCCGCATGGAACCTTACCTTGTCTGATTATGATATCGAGGTACCCAGTCTGTTATTTTATCGATTGAATGAAGTGTTGAATCTGTCTGTGCAAATGGAATTAACCAAAGTCCAATGAAGCGTATTCTATTGTTGATTGTGATTCTGATGTCGGCTGAAATCGCATCCGCCCAAATCGCGCGTCAGCGTGTGGTGGCCGATCGTCCAATCGAGAACACATTTTTTTCGCAAAAAGCCTCCATTCTGCAAACCGTTGAAACCATTTCTCAACAAGAAATGCTGTTTTCGATCATGCACGTGTTTGGTCCGGTCAATGGTGGCGTGGATGGTTTCTGGGGATTGGATACGTATGCAAACATCCGGCTTGGACTGGATTACGGCATCCGTGACAATCTGTCGGTGGGAATCGGGCGTTCAAAATTGGATAAAACGGTCGATATGCGCTTCAAGTACAATTGGATGAAGCAGATGGAATCGGGGAAGAACCCGGTGTCTGTCGCCTTCGTCGGCAACACTGCTGTGGATACTCGTAAGTTTCCGATGAATCGAAATGTTGGAGATCGCATGAGCTTCATGGGCTCGGTTTTGGTGGCACGAAAGATGAATGATGTGTTCAGCGTTCAGCTCTCACCGACTGTCACGCATTTCAATGTGGTTCGTGCTGACCAAAAGAACACCGCTATTTCGTTGGGGTTGATCACGAGATACCGGTATTCACCGAACCGGGCGATCTCATTCGAAGCGGCGCCGGTTCTCTCAGGAGCATCGACCAACATCTATCCGCACATGGCCTTGGGGTATGAAATGGAGACCGGTGGACACGTGTTTCAGTTGTTTTTCTCCGTCGGGGATGGGTTGAATGAGCAATATGCTATTGGTAGAACACAAAATCCCTTGATTCGCGATGGGGAGCCATATTTCCGATTCGGGTTCAATGTGAACCGTATCTTTCGGGTCGGCGAGCGATATTGACGCAAAGTTCATGAACGGGATGCGTAGGCCCGCCTTCTAATCAGGTCATACTACAGCCCCGGATGATTTTGCTTCGAAGTTTTATTGAGAGTACGAAAATCGCATGGGTCGCTCTATGGGCGAATAAAATGCGTGCCGGGCTCACCACCTTTGGAATCGTGATCGGAATCGTGTCCGTCACGACGATGGCCACACTGATCGATGGAGTGAACCGGTCGTTCGAATCCAGCCTGAAAATGCTCGGCACCAATGTGTTGTACATCCAAAAATGGCCATGGAGTTTTGGCCCGGATTACAATTGGTGGGATTTCATCAATCGTAGGGAGATGCAAGTGGCGTATGCGGCTCGACTACAAGAGCTTTCTACCACATCCCTGGCCGTATCGGCCAGCATGTACCGATCGGACATCCTTCGATTTGAGTCGAAGGTCGTGGAGCGGGCTGATTTGCGTGGAACTACCACATCCTATGCCGTAACCGGTGCCATCGAACTTCAGTCTGGGCGCTTTTTCAGTGAGGATGATTACCAGCGAGGTGCGAATTTGATCGTGATCGGAACGGATATCGCAGATGCCCTTTTCGAAGAGCGGGATCCTGTTGGCCAAATCATCAAAGTATCCGGATTGCGATTCGAAGTGATCGGAGTACTGGCGAAGCAAGGCAAGTTTTTGGGATTGGAGAGCTTTGACAATCAAGCCATCATGCCGGCATCCACGTTCGGAAAACTGTATGGATTCAGACGTTTCGTTCAGCTTCAGGCTAAATTTGAAACGGAAGACCTGTTGGCTGAAGGAGAGTACGAGTTTGAAGGACTCATGAGGCGGATCCGCGGTTTGGAGCCTGGGGTTGTGAATGATTTCTCTATCAACAAATTGGACATGTTCCGAGACCAATACAATGTGATGACCGGTGCCATCTATGGAATCGGAATCTTTTTGACGCTTCTTTCTTTATTCGTGGGTGGTATCGGAGTCATGAACATCATGTTCGTATCCGTGAAAGAGCGAACAAAGGAAGTTGGGATAAGAAAAGCGATCGGGGCGAAACGACGAGAGATCTTGTGGCAATTTCTCACCGAAGCGGTTGTGATCTGCATGTTTGGAGGCGTGATCGGAATCCTGTTATCGATGGGTACTACCGCCCTGGTAAACCAAATTTTCGTGGCCTATCTGAGTTGGAACACGGTGATGCTCGCTTTCACAATCTGCGCAATCACGGGATTGACGTTCGGCTTCCTTCCGGCTTGGAAAGCCGCCAAATCGGACCCTATCGAATCATTGCGCTATGAATAGGAACATCCGATGAATATCATGGAAGTTTTGAAAATGGCGTTAAGCGCATTGTCAGCCAACCTCACCAGGTCGATGTTGACGATTCTGGCTATTGTTGTGGGTGTATTCGCGGTGATCAGTGCATCGACGGCGGTATCAGTGATCGATAATTATTTCAAAGAAACCCTCACCCTGTTTGGTGGATCGGTCGTTCAGGTGAGCACGCGTCCAACCGTGCAGATGGGAAACAACGAAGCCTATCGGAATCGGGAATTCATCACGTTCGATGTGTTTGAGCAATTGCAGGAACGCTCGCGCTTGGCACGGTCTATGAATCCTGAAGCACGCTTCACCTGGACTCGCGTTGAGTACGACGGAGTGACTACCAATCCGGACATCGTGATTTATGGCAGCAATGAACATTGGATTTCGAACAATGCGTATGAGATTGAGGTGGGTCGGGATTTGTCGACCGAGGATGTGATCAACTCCCGACCGGTTGTGTTGCTAGGTGAAGATGTTCGAAAAAAACTGTTTGACACGAAGCAAGCTGTGAACGAACGTATCCGGATCGATGGTCAATGGTACACCGTGGTGGGGGTGGTCAAACCCAAAGGCAGCGCGTTTGGTGAGTCGTTGGATAAATTTGTTCTCGCACCCTATACCCGATTGGGAGCGGTATACGGCACGTACCGGAATATCGACATCCAAGCCCAAGCTCCCGACATGCTGATGGTGAATGAAACCATCGATGAGATGATCGGTAACATGAGGGTGATTCGTAATGTGCCGCCTGGTGACCCGAATGATTTCGAGGTGTCTACCAACGATTCCCTTCAGGGCACCTTCGACAGCGTGACAGGTGTCCTTTTCGCTTTCGGTATCATTGTCGGTGGGGTCTGCCTTTTAGGAGCAGGCATTGGTGTGATGAACATCATGCTCGTATCGGTCACGGAAAGAACAAGAGAAATCGGCATCCGTAAGTCAATCGGCGCTACACGGAAAGCTATCGTTCAACAGTTTTTGCTCGAGACGATCGTGATTTGTCAGATTGGCGGACTGATCGGTATCGTCGTAGGAGTGGCTGGTGGTAACATGCTAGCCGTGGTGATGGAGACATCCGTTGTGATTCCATGGGGGGCGATTGTCACAGGTGTGATCGGAATGACCCTCATCGGGTTGGTTTTTGGTGTGTATCCGGCGGTGAAAGCCTCGCGTTTGGATCCCATCGTAAGTTTGAGATATGAATAATCAATAAGGCACATATGACAGCATCTACGAAGAAAAGCTTGTATACGCTCGGCGGGATTCTCGGCGGCGTGATTCTCTTAGGCATCATCGCGAAAAGCGCGGGTTGGATCGGTGGGGAACCATTGGGCATCCAAGTTGAGACGGCCAAATCCGAACTGAAAACGGTCACACAGTTGGTCTCGGCATCGGGTACGGTACGACCTGAGGTGGAAGTGATGATTTCACCGGACGTGTCAGGTGAAATCATCGAACTCACCGTGGTTGAAGGCGATATCGTGAAGCAAGGCGATTTGTTGGTGCGGATTCGCCCCGATTTGTATCAGGCTCGTATCGACGAACTACGTGCATCGCTCATGAATACACGAGCCCGCGAACAACAGGCTCGAGCTAGTATGCTTCGTGCCGAAATGGCGTTTAATCGTCAGAAGCAATTGTTCGAATCGAATAACATTCCGGAAATGGATTACATCACCGCGAAAACGAATTTCGATGCGGAGACGGCAAGTCATAAAGCATCTGAGTTCACGGTTCAAAGTGCGGAAGCGCAATTGCGTCGTGCCGAGGAAGAATTGCGTCAGACGGTGATCCGCGCTCCGATGTCGGGCACCATCAGCAAATTGAATGTGGAACGCGGCGAACGCGTTGTCGGCTCGCAACAAATGACCGGAACAGAAATCCTTCGCATCGCCCGGATGGAGCAGATGGAAGTGGAAGTGCGAGTGAATGAAAACGATATCGTGAAAATGGCGTTGGGCGATACAGCCCGCGTGATGGTGGATGCCTACCCGAATCAGTCCATCCGTGGAATCGTGACGGAAATCGCGAACTCCGCCGTGACTCGTGGTGCCGGAACGACCGAACAGATTTCGGAATATCCGGTCAAGATCCGGGTGATCACACCTCACAACTTGACCGAGCAACCGGTTCGCTTCCAACAGACATCCACCGAGGAGGTGGATTTGCAATCCCGCACTCCATTCTTGAAGCCAGGCATGTCGGCGTCGGTGGATGTGGAAACCCAAACGGTGTTGAACGCGATTGTGGTTCCGATTCAAGCCGTTACCGTTCGTGATTTTGCGAAGCTGAAATCCAATGAAACAGACTCTACCAAGACGGATTCCGTCGCCGTTGTTCCATCTACTGAAAAAGTGAAGGAAGACATTCGCCGTGTGGTGTTTGTGGTGGCGGATGGCGCCGTTACGATGGTCGAAGTTGAGACCGGAATCAACGACGATCGCTTCATTCAAATCTTGAGGGGCATCGATAACGACACCGAAATCGTGACGGGCAGTTACCGCATCTTGTCGCGCGATTTGAAAGACAAAGACAAAGTGAGGATTAATCCTTAATCGACTCGCATAATTCGACCAATACGCCTTCACACGATTTCGGATGAAGGAAGGCGATCCGCTTGTTGTCCGCTCCTCGTTTGGGCACAGGCGTAATCAAGGTGAAGCCCTCGGCAACGAGCCGCTTCAGTTCCGAATCCAAATCGTCCACATCAAAGGCCACGTGGTGCAAACCCGGGCCTTTTTTTTCTATGTACGTGGCAATCACGGAATCTGGGGATGTGGCCCCCAACAATTCCACTTTCGATTCTCCTGTCTGGAAAAAAGCAGTCTCGACATGCTCGCTTGCCACGATTTCGCGTTTATAGCACGGTGTGTTCAACAGCGTCTCGTAGGTTTTGATGGCGGCTTCCAAGTCTCGGACCGCAATGCCGACATGATCGATCTTCATATCATCCTCGTTTTCTGAAATGGGTAAGCAGGTCGTCGACTGATTTTGCATTCAGGATGTGATCTTTCGTGAATCCCGCCTTGCGCGCGATTCCCACTCCGAAATGCACATCGTCGATGCCTTCGGTGTCGTGGGCGTCGGGGCAGATGGCCGACATCAATCCCGCATCCCTCGCCGATTTTCCATAGCGCCAATCCAGATCCAAGCGCCACGGATTCGCGTTGATTTCGATCGATACTCCGGCCGCGGCGGCATGTTCAATCAGGGATTTCATGTCGAACGAATTTCCATCCCGCTTCAACAGCAATCGTCCGGTTGGGTGACCGATGATGCGGCAGTACGGATTGTCGACCGCGCGTTTGAAGCGGTTCAGCATGGCATCCGGCTGCATGTCAAGCGAGGAGTGGACACTGGCGATGATGAAATCGAAGCCGGCCAATACATCCGCATCATAATCCAAGCTTCCATCGGTGAGGATGTCGGATTCGATGCCCTTCAGCACCCGGAATGGAATGTTGTTCTTGGCGAAGGAGTCGTTCAAGGCATCGATTTCCTTCCATTGGGCAAAGACGCGCTGCGCATCGAGTCCGTTCGCATACGCCGCGGCCCGGGAATGATCCGTCAGGCCGAGATACGAATATCCAGCGCTGATGCAGGCCATGGCCATTTCCTTGATGGAATAAGATCCATCGCTCCACGTGCTATGGGCGTGGAGGATGCCTCGGATGTCGGACAATTCCACCAAATCGTCCGCCTTATGCGTTTTGATCCATTCGAATTCGCCACGGTCTTCGCGAAGCTCCGGCGGAATGAAATCCAGATCGACATGGCGATAAATATCGGCTTCGGATGTGAATGGAACGGGCTGGTTGATGTCGAGCTCGCCTTTTTCCGTGAGCTTATACAAGCCGTATTCGTTGAGCGTCATGCCGCGGTCGCGCGCACGCTGACGTACCGCCACGTTGTGCTCTTTGCTGCCCGTGAAATACATCATGGCGGCAGGGAAGGAGGCACTTGGCACAATTTTCACGTCGACTTGTCGGCCGGATTTGGTCCGAGCCGAACATTTCGAGTCACCACGACTCAGAACTTCGACCACCATCGGATGCGCCACAAACAAATCAAACAGTCCGACAACGGACTCCGGCGTGGCGGCGACCAGAATATCGATATCGCCGATGGTTTCGAGCCTGCGCCGCAAGGATCCGGCGATTTCAAGCTGCTCCACACCTGGAAATCCTCGCAACTCATCGGCGATGGACTGCGCAATATCGAGGGCTTCATCCTGCCGACAGCGATCGGCGAAGGTCATCATCCACTCAATGGACTTCAGGATTTTCTCGGCGGATTTGGCCCCCATTCCGGCAAGTCCAGCGACTCGTCCATCCGAACACGCGGCTTTCAGTTCGTCGAGTTCGGTGATGCCCAGCGCTTCATGGATTTTGTGGATTTTCTTGGGTCCGAGGCCGGAAATATCCAGCCATTTCAACAATCCAGGAGGAATTTGGGCGGTGAGTTCGTCCAAAACAGGAATGTGTCCGGTGTTGACATACGCGGTGATGTCGTTCGCAATCGATGCCCCGATCCCAGGAATGGATGTGAGTGTACCCGCTTCCACATGCAGGAAAACGGGTTTATCGTAGGTCTCGATGGTTCGTGAAGCCCGATCGAACGCGATGGCTTTGAACTCGTTCGCGCCGGCTAAGCGGAGCAAGGTTCCGATTTCTTCGAGACGCGCGGCGATCTCTTTGTTTGTGGCTGACATGAGATGAAGTTAGTGCTTATTTGAATATCTTCAGACGGAACGGAAGCGCTTACATCAACCAAACGGACATGAAAAAACCTCGTCTTTCCATCGCCGACATCTGGAACATGAGTTTCGGATTCCTGGGTATTCAATTCGGTTTCGCCCTTCAGAATGCCAACGCCAGCCGGATTTTGCAAACCTTTGGCGCGGATGTGGAGCATCTGTCATGGTTCTGGTTGGTGGCGCCGCTCACGGGCATGATCGTGCAGCCGCTTGTCGGACATTATTCGGATCGCACGTGGACCCGCCTCGGACGTCGACGTCCCTTTTTCTTGGCTGGAGCCGTGGTCGCCTCAATCGCCCTCATTTTCATGCCGAATTCACCCATGTTGGCGGCGGTCATTCCGGCCATGTTCATCGGCGCCGGTTTGCTGATGATCTTGGATGCCTCGATGAATGTGGCGATGGAGCCTTTCCGCGCACTGGTGGCGGATAAACTACCATCCGATCAACGCACGTTGGGTTTCTCCATCCAAACCACATTGATCGGGATCGGTGCCGTTCTGGGATCCTGGCTTCCGTATGTGTTGACCAATTGGATGGGCGTCAGTGGTGAAGCGGGCGATGGACTTGTTCCCCCGAACGTGATCATCTCCTTCTATGTCGGCGCGTTCGTGTTCATGGCCACCATCCTGTGGACGGTTTTCAGAACCACGGAATATTCGCCGGAACAACTCGCCGCGTTCGAAGAGGATGAGCCGGTCGTTGAAAAAGCGCCGAGCAAAGGGCTGATGGATATCGTGGATGACTTCCGCTCCATGCCCAAAACCATGAAGCAATTGGGTTTGGTGCAGTTTTTCTCATGGTTCGCCCTGTTCGGGATGTGGGTGTACTCCACACCGGCCATCGCGATGCATGTGTATGGCGCGGCGGGTCCGGGCGATGCGTTGTATAATGAAGCCGGAAACTGGGTCGGCATCATTTTCGGGGTGTACAATGGTGTATCCGCCATCGTGGCGTTGTTATTGTTGCCGTTCATGGCGAGGAAATTCGGTCGGAAGGGGACCCACGCCATCTGTTTGACCTTAGGAGGCGTCGGACTTATTTCCATCTACTTCATCACCGATCCGATGATGCTCATCTTGCCGATGGTCGGTGTCGGGTTCGCTTGGGCGAGCATATTGGCTATGCCGTATGCGATCTTGGCAGGCTCCATCCCTGTACATAAAATGGGGATCTACATGGGGATCTTCAATTTCTTCATCACATTGCCACAGATCATCAATGGCATCATCGGCGGACCCGTGGTGAAGCATCTTTATGGTGGTGAAGCCATTTTCGCGTTGGTCACATCCGGTGTGCTGATGATCTTCGGCGCGGTGTCCGTGATCAAGGTGGATGATGTGGATGAAGTCGTATAGAAGCTGGATGCTGGATGCAGAATGCAAGATGAGCGGAAATCAGAAATCGGAAATCGGTGAACAGAAAACCGAAAACGATTTTCCATTTGCACTAAGGACCAAATCGAGTAAATTGCTTAAAATCAAGTGCGATGAAACTCTCTCATTTAACATTTGTGGTCCTTTTTCTGTGTTCTTGCTCGCTGTTCGAACAGGACAAGGTGGAAAAGTGGCCTATTCCGGCACTATTGATTCAAGAGATTGAACTCCATCAAAACAAGATCACGTTTGATGTCCTTGTTGAAGTGACTAGTTCAGGATGGCGTCTCGCTACACCAAAAACGGAGCTAAAAAACAAGGAGTATGTGGTTCAATTCATGGGAATTGCCCCTGAAGGCCCGAGCCTGACTGTAATGAGTTCATTGCAGGCGAGAATCACATTGGATGTGACTCCGGGTAGCACGTATACATTTACGTTTCTGAGGCTCAACGATGTAGCTCTTGATACGACAATAATCATCCCAAATTGAAGCGGATTCCTGGAGCTCTTCCCATCCTCCTCGTCCTCGGCTTTCTCGATTCCCCGAGCATTTTCAACTCCATGAAAAAGACGCTTGAAGGGGAAGGGTATAAGGTGTTTGTGCCGCCATTGACGCCGAGTTCGGGTCGGCTCGGAATTCCGTATTTGGCAGAGCAGTTGAAGGATTACATCCATACACATCTCTCATCCGACCAGCGGTTTCATCTGTTGGGATACAGCATGGGCGGACTCATTTCCCGTTACTACCTGCAACGCCTTGGTGGGTTGGATCAAGTGGAACACTTCATCACCATTTCCACGCCGCATCATGGCACGCGCACGGCTCATTTTGTTTGGAATGAGGGCGGGAAGCAAATGCGTCCGAATAGTGATTTTTTGAAGGAGTTGAATCGGGATATCGATAGGCTGTCATCCGTACGGTTCACATCCATCTGGACCTTATGGGATCTGACCATCATCCCATCCAACAGCTCGGTCATTTCATTTGCGATGAATATCCGCGTGAATGTGGTGGCCCATTTGTGGATGGTGTTCAGCGGGAGGGTGATGAAAGAGGTGTTGAGGGTGATAGGGGACCCACCCTCCGATCCTCGTTTCACTTCGGATCGCAAGGAGGGGTGACTTCATCGCACCAACGGCGTGTTCAAAGTCGTGATGGTCGTGGTGACCGAACGTCCATCCGATACGGTCAGCAATAGTCTGAAATAGTCCTGGTTTTCGGGGATCTTCAGGCGTAAAACGGGTCCGGTGCCGATATCCTTCACCGCAAGGTGATTTCCGTGTTCATCGCATTTGACCAATGCCCACTCATACGTGTAGGCATCATCATGTCGACCCGAAGTCCATCCATCCCCATCCTTGTACAACACAGCGTGGTAGTCGTATTCATAATCCAGATATAGACTCGTCGCAGGTTTAAGGATTCTTGCTTGGATGTCGGCACTACGCACGCGCCCTTTGCGGTCGAGAAGTCCGTCGAAGGTGAGTTTGTTGCTCTCGTGTTGGTCCTGCCAAGAGGTGATGAAATACGATTCTTGCGACGAACGCACGGCACCCGCGTCGATCTCACTGAATACATACGGTGTGTGGGATGCATCCAAATAAGCGGTCACCGACCCTGAATGCACGCCCTTCTTCACAATCAATCCGATCTCATCGATTCCAATCGCGTTCGCCGCAATCATCTGGGCGTGATAGATCGATAGACGATTCACAATCAAATCCAGGATGATCGGCCGGGTCGCATCCACCTTTTTCATGTCCGTTACCAGAGCCTGCAACCAGAGGAGGTACGCTCGATTCTGGTACAACAATTCCGGTTTATGGAAATAGTCCTTCTGCCTAAACAGCACGTCGTTTTGAATCGCCCACGAGGTTATATGATCCTGATCTTTATGCTGTTTGATTTGACGGATGATGGATTCATGCAATTGGGTAGTCTTCAATGTATCCTTCATGAAATCGATCGATTCCGGAACCCAGAACCCGTAGGACACATCCAGCCCCATCTCCTTCGAAATAGTCAGGATATTGGTATCGTAAACCGAATTGCCTGACATTTTGATGGTATTCAGACCGAGGTCTTTCATCTGTTCGAAATCGGATAGTAGCTTCCTGCGACTCAAAACATGATAGCTTTTCCGCCAATCGTGACCGTACTTCAGATTGACGCCTCGGATTCCATCTAACCGTGTGGAGTGGGATGCGGATGACGCCTGAGCCGGTCTCGGAACAGGAAAGGGTTCGAACACATATTCCGGCACATCTTTGCTTTTGAACGAGGTCTTCATCACGCGGATATCCGGGAACGTCCAATTCAGGTATCCGTCCGGTGGTTGTCCGGCGGGCCTATTGTCATCCACATCGCTATAAAAATAGATGACGGATTTGATCTCTTGGTAGTCCTCTTCAATCGACAAAAACGCGTCTTCAATCCATTGGGTTTTGCCGGATGCGAGGGTTCCGAATTCGGAAATGACGACCGGTGTTTGAGGCAATTTTCTGATTTCGGCATGATAGGGCTCATACAAGCTCTTGAAGTCGTGATCGGCGTAATTCAGAATGTTGATTCCGATCCAGTCCACGTAGTCTCTGCCGGGATAGAATTCCGCGATGTTCTCCGCTTTCCACGGATTCCAAATCCAGATCACGTTGTGCGCATTCCGTTTTTTGAAGATCTCATAGGTATGGATCCATGCGTTTTTGAATTTGGAAGCGGCCACATCATCCGACCGATACCATGGATAAAACGGGTTATCGAACTCATGCGCGAACCGCAAAAAAACGGGTTTATTCAAGTCTCTGAGCCGGTCTGCGAATTCCGAAATACGTGCATCGAAGTGTCCACTTGATATCAGATCGTAGACATGCGAACGGTCTTCCACCCACGGCTCCCATGTGATCATCGGGATGGATGGATGGTGAACAATGGTCGAATCCAATTCCGTATCCCAAGCCAAATAAAACGACAGGATGTCGAAATGTTCATCGATTTGATCGGATATCTCATTCACGAGTTGCACATTGGTCATGCCGTCATCCTGCTCCGGAGCGAAAATTCCGATGTAGTTGATCACATTTTTCTCCTGAATTTGGGCTTGCACGCCGCCCCATTTCACATACTCGGTATGATAAAAGATGCCGGCCGACAGTGCCGAAATGATCAACACAACGGGTAGCGCCACTTTTTGCCATGCCGAAAATCCCAGGTTCAGGGCGGTGTTCACGCGTGATTTGGAAGGTTCTTTGAATTCAAGGGCTAAAAGCACGGGTTTCTGGTTTTCGTAGGCCAGAATCAATGTGGAAAACAGGATGGCGGCATTGAGCAAGGCAAACCCCGACATGAACATCGAAAACGGCGTGAAATCAATCGATAAGCCGTAGATGATCGCGGCGATCGAGAGCAGTCCGACAACGAGATTTGGGACCAATACTTTCCAATGGGTGAGTTCTTTGTCTTCTTTCGGAGTGGGCAGATAGGGGACTTTTTTACGGATCACGGTGTACACAAACCCGATCATATAAATCCACCAGGTGCATGCCATCAGCAATCCGCCTAACAGATGGGTGCCTCGTTCACTGCGATCCATCACCCATCGTTGTACATAAAATCGAATACCGATCATCGATGTCAGGACGGGGATTAAAATGAGTCCGAAGTTGATCATGTTCCCTTTCCATGGCGTGGCCGCCGCGAACAGGGAGAGAATGGGAATGAGAAAGCTGATGAGGATGATGAACCCCGACAAATAGTGAAGGGGAAGCAATCCGAAATGGATGCGTTGCCGCCACGTGAACTGTTTGAACAGCTTCGGATAGACAGAAACCAGCAATTCCAACGTTCCTCTGGACCATTTCAGCTGTTGTTTGTAGAAGGATGTGAGCGATGCGGGGACAAGTCCCTTGGTGTAGATGTTCGGGACATAAGCGGATGTCCATCCCTTCGCATACAGTTGCATCGCGGTGTGCATGTCCTCCGACAAGCCCGGAGCATGACCGCCGATGGAGTCGAGCGCTTTCCGACGGAACACGCAATTTGCCCCGATGGCATTCACGGTTCCGTACGTGTTCATGGACATCATCACCGGACCATAAAAATGAAACGTTTGTTCGGCCGCGCCTTTCGCTACCAGCGATTCATCCACATTGTAATAGGCTTGCACGGACTGGACGAACCCGATCTTCTCGTCCTCGAAATAGGGGATCACATCATCCAAAAAATGCGCTTTCGGCACATGGTCAGGATCCAGAATCAGGCACACATCCCCGCTTGCCTGTTTGAGTGCGTTGTTGATGTTCCCCGCCTTGGCGTTGATGCGGTTGGTCCGCGTGACGTGGATGACCCCGTTCTGCTCGCAAAACTCCTTCAAATGCGCATCATTGGCCTCATCGCATAAATAGGTGGTGTGGGGGTAGGTCATCCCTTGGATAGCCATTAGCGTTCCCTTCACCATATCGTAGGGTTCGCCGGGGAAGTAGGTCGTGAACACATCCACCGTCAGCGCTTTCGTCAGCAAGGGTTTCACGGGCACGGAAATATCCCAATAGTGATACCAGATATAGATGATACGGAAGCTGTCGAACGCCAAGGGTCCCATCAGCAGCCAGAACAGCCATCGATGAGCGATGAAATCGGGAGTGAGGAACCAATAGAAAAAGTTGATGAGGCTCAGCAGCCCAATGACGATCAGAATTCTGAGCGTCAGCGTTTGCTGCCGGGACGGTACATGGATGATCACTTATCCCTTAAGACATAAAAAGGCGTGTTTGTGGAGGCGAAAAATCCATCCTGGTTATAGATGTATGCGAACAGCCTGTAGGGACCTTCACTCACGGGTGCATGGAATGTGGCCTTGTGTGTATCGAAGCTGGCAAACATGTCGATCGGTATGTAGGGGATGTGTCCGATCGCACTCGAATCGCTAAACCAGGCTTCCGGATACAGTTCCCAAACCAACCGAAGGCTGTCATCAAACCCATCGTGAAATAGGAGTTCCGCATGACTCAGTTCACCTGGCGAAACGATGATATGATCATATGAAACCCGATGGTTCAGTTTCATGTGATCCAGTCCGATCAGTTTCGGAGCGTTCTTGGTTGGGTTCCATAGCGCTTCGATGACCGGAATGAGTTCCGACTTCTGCCCGTCTTTGAACAGGCTGAACCAAGTATGGGTGCGCTCCAATTTGGATCCCCAGTAGAAAATCAGCGTGCCGAGACCTCCCGGATGTCCCCCATCCTTGATGATCTCAGTTCTCGTCCGAAATAATTCGGCTTTTTTTGAAGTGGTTGCCTCCAAAGGCGCACCCCATGAGGTGGAGACGGATTCCCAAGGTCCGTCTGGACCCATTTCACTGAAATAATATGGTTTGAGCCCGAATATGAACGAGAGCTGAGCCAAATTGTCGTTCACATATTTCGTATTGCCGAATGTGTTGAAGGAAATCAGATCCAATTCAGGTGAATGGATGTAGATACTGGTCGCCGCTTTTCGGCCCACTCCGATAATCGAAGTCGACACCGGATGATTCGGATCCACCTCGTGGATGATGGCGATGAGCTCATTGAAGGTCCGGATGAAGTCATTTTCTCGCAGCACAACCGGATAGTTGATTTCATTCCCCAGATTCCAAATCAGCAGGGCCGGATGATCCTTATGCTGAAGCACCAGATCTCGGATGGAGTCTTTCAGACTGTCATTGGCGGCTTCATCATCATAGGAATAGTAGGATTTCAGATAGGATGGGATGTGGAGATCGACGATCACTGCCAAGTTATGTTGATGCGCCTCATCCAATTTCCGCTTCAGATCGGTGGTGTCGAAGAGCCGGATGGTATTGCCCCCGATGTCGGCCAGCTCTTTAAAATATGAGTCGCCGCCCGCGCCTTGGATCTTGAAGGGCTGACCATTTCGAATCAGCTGAACTCCGCTGTCGGTTTTTTGAATGAATACGGTTCGAGATTCATCAATAGACTGACCGTTATCGAGATTCCGCAAGGCGTAAAATCCCCCCAAGGCGGAAATAAGGATCAATGCGATACTTGAATGGACAACTCGTCTGATCGTCATGGGAATCTGTTTTCCCATGGGATATACAAGGATGATGCCAATGCATCAGACAGGGGCTACATCATGATGAATGGCCTGTAAAGAAGTAAGAATTACACACTTTAATGTGCATTCTTCCCATAACTATACTGCAGCTTGTGCGAGACCAGCAGGCTGAGTACCGCGAACCCGGTGAACAGGAAAAATCCGATTTGCAGGCTCGATTCGTTCGTCGTCAGCATATCCACATGCGTGACGATCGTTTCCAGACCTTTCAATTGATCCGAAATGATCCCTGAAAAACCGATGTACGCCATGAAAATGGCGACGACCATCACATCCGCCATGGTCCATTTCGCTGTTTTGAAGATGAGGAATTTGATGACGGAGTTGTTCCGCATTTTTTCTGAAAAGAGGAACAGGACGGAAGAGGTGAGTTTGAGCACAGGAAAAATCACGCTGAATATCAATATGAAAACTCCGACAACGGCGACGTCCAGTTTGCCATTCATGATCATGACAAACACCACTTCCAAAATACTTTTGCTCTTGAAATAGAGCACCTGGTCTTTGAACGAAATGGATTCACCCAACAAATGAAAATCCATGGATGAAATTCGGGCATCGATATCGATCATGGGCAGCATCACACCTATGGAAAGGAGAACCGCACAACTGAAGCTTAGAAGCAGGAACTCGTACGGATTCAAGTTGTTGGAAAACATCGTGATAGCCGACATCAGGGCGATGATGATGAAAATCACATAGGTGTACGGCTTCTGCTGCAGTTTCAGGACGTCGATTTTTGTGGTAATGGCGGCAATCCCAGCTTCTTTTGTAGTCTGGCCATGCCGTTCCAGGATGATATCGTACGTCGTATAATCGATTTCGGAGAAGGTGGCATCTGAATATTCATTGAGTTTTTCAACGATGTAATTCTTGGTCATCTCCTTGTTGTCCGAATCCTTGAGAAAGGTGACGATGGATTCCGTGAGCAACGGAATGTCTTCTTTCATGGTGCCAAAGACATCGGTCAGCGATGCCACACTGCCTTTGAAAAAGCCGCGGATCGTTCCCTCGTTCGCTTTGAAGAAACTTTTTTCGAGCTGATCCACCGTCAAAGTCAGAAATTCGACAATACGAGCACGGATTTTCTCCTCATTCATATCTTCAAAATCAAACTCATTCACACGGTTGATCACAATCGTAGTCAGGTTGTCTTTCCAGATGTCCACACTGAAGATTCCGTATTTGACAAGGGAGAGTTCGATGAGATCTTCATTCAACCGCCGCTTCTCAGATTCCAGTTGATAGACCATCGCTGTTGAAAAGCAAAGCAACAACAGCAGAATAAGAAGAGTGATACTCTTGGTGGGTTTCAAAGTCGGTTTCGCTAATGACGTGATTGAATCAATATACCAATTGTAACCCCCTGTGTAGTCTTACAACCTTAGGGAGGGAGTTTACACAATTCACAATACTACGCAGGTGATGGGTGTCCATGAACTTGTGAACGGGTAATTCCAACAGGCCATGTCGCAGCCTTTCCGCCCCGAGAAACCCCTTCATTCCGAATGGCGCTTCGGGCCAGCCGATATGGCAAACGACACCGGCATCACAGATGGCCTGTTGGACTCGGTCGCGGTGTTCGCGCGGAATCAGGACTGGCAGGCTGAATGGGGAAAATCCCTCATTCAATGAATAGCGGCCAGCCTGGTCTTGGGTGGCATACCGATCTAATCCGAGTGGTTGGATGAAAGACAGGTCTTGTAATTCATTCAACAAAAACAATACGTTATCGCGCCGTTTCTTCACGAGTTTATCCACATCCAAGCGCTGGCAATACCATTCGGAAAACCGATCCATCCGCTTTACATCGACGAAGTGCGTTTCCGAAAAATCGAGATATCCGGTGCCTGGTAGTTCCAATTTCCGGAATGGGTGATGTCCGTTCAATGCATTGTTCACCCTGAATTTGACCCGCGATCCAAGCAAGTGATAGGCCACAAACAAACTTCGAACCCGCTTTTCCTTGGATGGTGAAAATTCCCATGGTTGTGAGTTTAGCACCAGAATGCCTCCGCAATGGAATTGCATCATTTTCCGAGTGCTGAACAGGGTGACATCCCCTGTGGTGCCAAATGGCGTGCCCTTGTAGGAACCATTCAACGCATGGGCGCAATCTTCAATCAAAACGATTCCGGCCTGCTCCGTCAATGCCTTCAATGGTCGCATATCGATAGGCACACCAAAAAAGTGAACCGCGAAAACCGCTTGGGTCTGATCGTCGATCAAGCCACTGATTTCCTTCAGGTTCACATCCAAATCGGTGGACACATCGTAAAACTTGGGTTCATATCCAGCCGCAAGCACAAACCGGTACAATTTGGCGGGGATGTACACCGGCATCACGATATTCGGTTTTTTCTTCGGACGATTCTGCTGCAGCCAAACCATGACATCATAGAACGCATGTGCGGCGTTCCCATAGAAAAACGATGTGCCGGCGAATTGCGTCAAATACTGTTTAAGCGACGTCATGCCCAAACATGTGGTTTGATGCGTTTGACCAGAAACAGGACGTAGTCGGCAAGCCCCTTGGGAAACGTCTTGCCTTCTATCACGATCGATAGGTGCAAGACTTCGATACGGAGGAGTCGGATCACTTTCATGGTCGTTTTCACCAGGGCGATGCGTAGTCTACCGGATGGATAATCGGGTCCTACAACGATGGTTTTGTTTTGCTTGATGTGAGTGGCCAACCTCAGTTTGAATTCTTCCGATCCGCGAAGCATATCAAACACATCCGCCCCCTCTTGAATCGCTTGATGGATGCGTGCGAAGAGCATCACATTTCCGGGTCCACGTTTTCTGTACAACGGATCTTCATCCATCCCGCGATGCATCAGATGAACCTTGTTTTTATACGTCAAATAGGCATCCACCGCCACATAGGTCGTGTTCGCATCAATCGGACTGGCCAGGTTGAACTCGATCCAATTCTTTTCATGAAAGCAGGTGGACAGCTCCGCGAAAAAATCACACATCCGTTTTTCGGAGAACGTGCCGGCGAATCCGCGATGGTTCCATTGTGTCTGATGCATTCGATAAAAGTCGGTCAACACGCTTTTCAATTCCCGGGTATTCTTGATTTTTTCGATGGTGAACATCGCAGATGACCCTTGCTTCGATCGATTGAAATAGCGCCGGGCATTGTAACGGTCTTTCACCGACATGGAATCCAGAAACCCTTCCCAGGTCGCAGCTAGTTGAATGGTTGGACTGGATGACGCCCGATTCACATGGAAATTCAACCCGTACTGACTCATCGCCATCAATGGGATGAGCGTTTTACAGATACTGCTGTCGGCCGACGCCTCATCCAAAATGAGCTCGTTGTATTCAGAACGGATCCGGCTGAGATGCTGAAGGATCGATTCATAAAACAGGTCTTCATATTCGGGAAGGATGATGCAATCCAGATAATCCGAATAGGAGATGCTGCCGATCAACGGCTCGCCCGACGGCTGACTCACAAACGATCCCAACAACCTTAAACAGGTGTAGACTTTACGGCCCATAAAGGCGATGTCGTCTTCAAAAAAGGGAGCGATGCCCACCAGGTTTCTTCCGGAGTACACCGTAACGATATGCAGCTTTTTTTGAGCGCCGAAGTGGGTCCACCAAATTCGGTTCCATTCGAATGTCTGAAAAATGCTGGTGTCGGATGCCCAAGCCAGCGCGCTCCATTCCTGTTCCAAGGCATCAAAATCGGTGACGTGCGACACGAGTTTGGTCTTGATGTGACCATTCAGTGGCCGTTTGTACACATCACGGCTTGGTGCGATAGCAGCGATAACTCGTTCGTAACCCATTTTCAACAACATCATCTAAATCGTTTGACTTGAATGAGTTAAGAAGAAAACGGTTTGGAATGTGTAGTAATAAGTCGGAAATCGGTGAGCTGAAATCTGTGACGCCTAGTTTCCCAATGCCAAGACCATCGCTTTGTAGTAGACCGTTCCCATGATGGCATATCCCACTTCATTCAAGTGCACACCATCCGTGGAGAGGTGTTTGGCCGGATCCAAGTCGGCTTCCATATCCGCCAGGATGATGCGATCGCCATTCGCTTTGCGCTCACGAATGAGGGAGCGCAACTCGGCATTGTATCGTTGCACCATGATCGACCGGTCTTGAATCGTCATGCCCGGTTTTCCAACCAGCTTGGAAGAAATCGGCGGGATGGTTGCGGCAAGGATCGTCGTTCCCGGCGCCGCCGAAGCAAACAAACGATCGACCAAATCATTCCAGCGATTCGCGATGTCAGACGCCGTTTCATCGAAATACCAAGCAATATCATTGGTCCCAACCATCAAGGCGACATAGCCCGGGTTGTGTCTTAGCATCAAAGAATCTGCTTTATAAAAGATCCCTTGGATCTTTATCCCGCCGACACCTTCATGATCCGCATCCGGTATCGAGCTTGTCTGATGATGATCGCCTACAAAATCCAATGAATACCCATCAGCCGTCAACAAATTCCACAGTCGGACACGTGAACGGGAATCATTGGTCATGCTGTCGCCCAGCGGCATGATGACCAACGTATCGGCGATTTGAACGACGGGGGTAAGCGGTTGTTCAATCAATGGGGCATGTTGAACATCGGTCAACTGGCTGCATGCGATCAAAAGTTGACACATTACCAACCCGGACATAAGAGTAGATTTGGGCATTTGTACGATCGTAGATGAGATAGACTCTCATAAACCATCGGGAGGGTAGGTTGTTCCATGGGGAATCAGGAATCGGTTAGCGGGAATCGGGGATCGAAAACGGATAACGGTTATTCAATCAAAAAATCATTCACTGAGTTGTTTGATTATCTTGATTAAGAAAGTGTTTTCCCAAACCACGACAGGTCGACTCGTCTTCAACACACATCCATGCGCGCTAACGACATCACAAATCTCTTCGTAAGGGTCGCATCGACCTTTCGCACCACTAAACGGACCTGTCCTCTTTGCTTATGGAGAGGACGGAAATTCGACCGAGGCGGTGCCAGGAACAAGCTGCGGTTCGATTCGCGCTGCCCACGTTGTGGCTCCATGGAACGCCACCGCCTGGCCTATTTGGTCGCCACGACCAAGGTCGACTTGGATTATACCGCCGTCTTGCATGTCGCTCCCGAGCCACAAATAGAGACATTCCTACGAAGCCGGGCTACAGACTATCTAAGCGTCGATTTATATGACCCAAATGTAATGGCGAAAATGGACGTAACGGCGCTGGAACTGGAAAACGAGAGCAAGACCCTCATCTGGATGTCCCATGTTTTGGAGCACGTCCTTCGCGACGATCTCGCGATTTCAGAAATGCTTCGGGTGCTCAAACCATCGGGCGTGGCCTTGGTCCAGGTTCCCATTTGGCGCCTGCAAACGTTCGAAGACGATTCCATCACCACCGAGGAAGACCGTCTCCGCACGTTTTATCAAAAAGATCATGTCCGTTTGTATGGAATGGACATCGTCGAGCGGTTCAAGGCTGCCGGTTTTCATGCATCGGTGATCCGGGCTCAGGACTTCGGTTCCGACCTTCTGATTGAACACCGCCTGTCGTTCGCCTCGACCGACGAAGTATTCATTTTCAGGAAGCCGTAGGTCGATTCCCTATTTGTCCAACTCCTGCCTCAGCTCCAAGATCAACTGCCGGTGCTCGGTCATGTCATCATCCTTCAGGATCTCGTCGATCTCTCGCGGCTTGGGAAGTTCATCGACGGAGTTGATGCCGAAATGCTTCAAGAATACAGCGGATGTGCGGTATAAGAGTGGCTTTCCGGGGGCGTCTTTGCGTCCGGCCACATCCACCAACTTCTTTTCCAACAGCTGACGAATGATGTACCCCGAATCTACCCCGCGGATGGCATCGACTTCCGGCTTCGTGATGGGCTGTTTGTAGGCCATGATGGCCAAGGTCTCGATGGCAGAAGCCGACAACTTGCGACTCGCGTTCTCGTGCTGGATGTGCGACAAATACGGATGAAATACCTCGTGCGTCGCGAAGGAATACCCGCCGCCGGCATGACGGATGATGAACGACAACTTCGCCTCACTATATCGCAGATTCAGCGCTTGGATCATCCCTTCGATTTCGGTTGGATGCATCTCGAGCGACGGATCTTCCGCGACCAATGCTTTCACGATGGATTCAGCAGGCAGAGGATCCGGACTCGCGAAAATCAGCGCCTCCACGATGTGAAGCAGGGTCACGTCACCGTGTTGCACGAATCACTCCGTAGTTCGTTTTCATGGCCATGATGCGCTCGTACGATTCGTTGATGCGCTCCTCGCTGATGCGTCCGGTTTCGACTAGCATTTTGATGGTGTTGAATGCGCGCTCGGCGATGTCCGGCTCGTAAGAGTGCGTGTTGTTGCCGAAGGTGAGGATGTCGATGCCGGCGTTCAATCCGAGCTCGATGGCTTGCTCGAGTCCGTAGAAGTCGGCCACGGCTTTCATTTGCATGTCGTCGGAATAGATGACGCCATCAAACCCGAGATCCACACGCAGCATCTTGGTCATCACGTGCTTGGACAGCGTTCCGGGATGGTCCGCATCCAGCTTCGAATTGAAGATATGCGCGGTCATGATCGCATCCAGTTCACCGGCTTCGATGGCGCGGCGATAGGGAATGAGTTCGAGCTCAGTCCACGTGTCGGTCACATCCGCCATCCCCACATGCGAATCGTTCCACGCGCTGCCATGACCTGGAAAATGCTTGAAGGTGGTGACGATGCCGAACTGCTTATGGACCTCGGTGACGATGCGGGCATGCTGGGCCACGATCTCCGGATTCGCACTGTAGCTGCGCATCAGTTTGCCGATCACAGGATTGTCCGGGTTCACATTCACATCCACAACCGGCGCGAAATTCACGTTGATGCCGACCGATGCCAGTGTCTCAGCTGTGATTTGCGCATAATGGCGCGTCGAATCGGTGTTGTTGATTTCACCCAAATACTGAGCCGATACGGATGCCGGAAAACCATAGATGGTTTTGAGGCGGTTCACTCGTCCGCCTTCCTGGTCGATGGCGATGAACAAGGGCACGGCCGCGAACGACTGCAACGAATCCACCAAGGCCTTCACTTGTGTTGGCGAGGCGATATTGCGATCCGCTACTTGACGTTCCACATCGATATCGAAGAAAATCACACTTCCGAGATGGTAATCGCGGATGTAGCGGGCGATGGAACTGTCGGATGTGGCCACGGTCCCGCGAAAACCCACCATCAGCATCTGACCGATTTTCTCATCGAGAGTTGGTTGGGCTTGAGGTTGTGAACAGGCGAAAAGGCTGATCGATAGAAACAGTGGTAGAATGAATTGTCGCATGATTAACGGGATTTGGCTTTCTGTAAACCGATGCGCGATCCGATGAGCGCACCGACGAGGATAAATAGAGTGTAGAGGACTCGTTGCAACGGATCAGGAAATTCGTCTTTCAACAAGATCTGCACGATTGCAGGAATAATCATCAAAAACGATAACACATACGGAACCCACAAAAGGATGCGGGTTTTGCGGATGTAGCGTTTGGCCAATCCCCAAGCGAGATTCAAATAAATGGCTCCATACGCCGCCATCACAGCAAGACCGACGCCGCCTGGTATCTGGGTAAATGGCAGGAACACACTGCTGATCATATGTACCACGGCACCCAGCATGAAGGCACCGGTCACATAAGCGAACAGTCGTGCGACATTCGGTTGTTCGGTCATGGGATGCTGGCTTGACGTGGAGCGATCCATTGCGCTGGATCCAGATTGGTTTTCCCTTTCCGAACCATGAAAAAGACGCTTTCGCCCATCGGTGATTGGGATGTGCCGCCATAGCCGATCAGGTCGCCGGCGCGGACAAAGGTGGATGTCGGGGCGATCACTTCGCTCAGGTTTCCATAAATGGTGCGGTAGTCGCCATGCGAAACGATGATCAGATTGCCATATTTGGGTGCGAAAAGGTGTCCGCCCGCGCTGATGAATCCATCATGGATCGCATAAACGGGTTCACGGCTACCGGTGGTCATTTCCACGCCATCGTTCGGAACGCGGGTTTTATACACCGGATCGACGATGTCGCCGAACGGGATTGAAATCACGCCACGACGAACGGGCCATTGCAAGCGACCTTTGAGCGAGGCGAACGACGATTCCAAACTGGACATCGATTCGGCCGATGGCGCCGAGCTGGGCGCGGTGATCGGGGTGGAATACCGTTCGATTTCGGCTTCGCGTCGTGCCGCATCGGTAATCTGTCTGGCTTCGGCCAAGCGACGCAACCGTTCGGCTTCGAGTTCCGCGATCCTGGCTTCTTCCGCGCGTTGAATGCGGATTTCCTCCGCAATCGCCTCTTCCACAATCTTGTTCAAGTTTTGCACCTGCCGCTTGGTCTCATCCAACTTTTGTTGCGTGCTCCGACGATCCCGTTGCAAGGATTGGATGGTGCGGTTTTGCTGTTGCCGCCGTGTTTCCATCGCCTGACGCTCGCGCGTGCTTTCGTTCACACTGCGTTCGTTCTCTTGGCGCGAGACGATCAATTCTTCTTTGCGGATCTCCAATTCACCTTGCGCCACTCGGATGGCTGTGGCTTGCTTCTGCCGATGTTCTTCGAACCGCCGCAGGTAATACGCTCGCGCCATCATCTGATCCAGACTTCCGGCGCTCAAAATCATGGCCAATTCCGGAATCCGGCCATGCTTGTACACATAGGTGATGTTCTTCTTGTACG
>CAYPOI010000023.1:0-30992 GCA_964412365.1 uncultured Chitinophagales bacterium
GAGCCGCTACTCGGAATTGAACCGAGGACCCCTTCCTTACCATGGAAGTGCTCTACCCCTGAGCTATAGCGGCAACCGATTACATTCTTGGAGCGGGCGACGACATTCAGCTTGGAAGGCTGATGCTCTACCAACTGAGCTACACCCGCAGATAAACAAAAACAGTGGGGGGAGAAGGATTCGAACCTTCGAAGTCGAAGACAACAGATTTACAGTCTGCCCCAGTTGGCCGCTTTGGTATCCCCCCTATTCACAAATTGTCAAAGATGAGCTGGTGATAAGATTCGAACTTACGACCGGCTGATTACAAGTCAGCTGCTCTACCAACTGAGCTACACCAGCGCTCATGGAAAGACCCGAAAAATACACAGCTTTTGGCTACTTGTCAACAAGTTTCCTTGCATATAGCTGGCGTAATTTGTAAATCGCAAATAACGCCAACCCGAGCAGCACTAGGCTGCCGTAGGTATTCAGATAGCGACCGATCACTTCCCAATTCTCACGAATCAACCACCCTGCCCACAATAGCAGGGCGTTCCATAACAAAGCGCTCACGGCGCTGGCCCAAATCGCGGTATGGATAGGGATATGGCTGATGCCTGCCATCAACGAAATCACCGAACGTGTGCCGGCCAAAAACCGGTTCGCCAAAATCACTCCGGCTCCCCATCGGTTCATCCATCGCTTGGCTCGATCGGTGTAGTTAAAACTGATGTATCTGAACAGCCAATGTGATTCCTTGTGGAGATTGATTCCATCCCCCCATTTGGATCCCAGCGCATACATGCTCATGAAGCCGAAAATGGAGGCGATTGTGGTGCCGATCAGCATGATGTCGAATCGAACGAGTCCGTCGGCGGCCAAATACCCTGCAAAAGCCACCAGCACATCGCCGGGTATGGGCGGAATCACATTCTCGAGATAGGCGATCGTGAAAAAAATGAGGTACACCAGCGATATGGGTGCCATTTGCACATACTCCACGATCAGCTGTGTGATCTCCTCAAACATGGACGAGCAATGCGGTTGCCATTGCCGCCATCCCCTCTTTTCGTCCCACAAACCCCATGGTTTCGTTGGTCGTGGCTTTGATGGATATCCGATCTGGTGCCATTCCGATATCTTCCGCCAAATTCTGACGCATCTGTTCGATGTAGGGCGCGATCTTTGGTTTTTCAGCCAGAAGTGTGGCGTCGAGGTTACGAATCTGGAAGCCTCGTGCTGTGATCAGGTCCACTGCCTTGCGAAGCAGAATCCGGCTGTCGATGTTTTTGAATTCGGCGCCCGTATCGGGGAAATGGGTACCGATGTCGCCGAGAGCCAGGGCTCCGAGAATGGCATCGGTGATGGCATGAAGAAGCACATCGGCATCGGAATGCCCAAGCAAACCGACTTCATGCGGAATCTCGACCCCGCCAAGTATCAACTTCCGACCGGCTGTCAACTGATGAACGTCATATCCATATCCGATCCGGATGTCTGGTAAGCTCGATTGCATGCGTTTCTCCGCGTAATAAAGATCTTGGGGATACGTCAATTTCACATTTTCCGGATTGCCTTCCACCAAGTGGACCGGATGTCCGGCCAATTCCACCAAACTCGATTCATCCGTTCCGAACATGTCCGAATTGATGGCTTTCTTGTACGCCGACAGAAGGATGTCTCGCTTGAACACCTGTGGCGTCTGGA
Source organism: uncultured Chitinophagales bacterium (assembly GCA_964412365.1). Classification (GTDB taxonomy): domain Bacteria; phylum Bacteroidota; class Rhodothermia; order Balneolales; family HLUCCA01; genus CAMTWZ01. The sequence continues at coordinate 1,690 of CAYPOI010000023.1, forward strand.
CCGTGAACACATGATTGCGATCGACGGTGGAGCGGATACGTGTGTCGGGACCCACCTTCTTCATGGTGTCGGCAACCGGCAAGCCCGGAAGCGCGGCGCCATGTGCGGCGGCGGCGCGAAACACATCCCGAATGACTTTCTCAGACACGAAGGGACGCACGGCATCGTGAACGGCGATTAAGTCTGCATCCGGAGACACCATTCTCAACGCGTTCCAGACGGAGAACATGCGTTCCGATCCGCCATCCACCACTCTGGCTTTTGCCTTGGGAAGGGCGGCTTGGATGGATGCCATGATCTGCTCGCGATACGGACCCGTGGAAGGAACAATCACTTCCGTGATGCTCTCAATGGAAGAAAAGGCGGAGAGTGTGTGTTCCAAGACCGATTTGCCACCCACAATCAAAAACGGCTTGGGGATCTCGCTCCTCATCCGGCTTCCTGTACCTGCCGCAGGGACGATCAACGAAACCTTCATACGCTCAGATAATCAGCATGGCATCGCCGAAGGAGTAGAAGCGATACTTGTTTTTGTGCGCTTCACTGTATGCGTGCATCAGGAATTCGAAATCGCAAAAAGCGGAAACCAGCATCAAAAGAGTGGATTCTGGTTGATGGAAATTCGTGATGAGCCCTTCGGTGATCTTGAATTCAAAAGGAGGATAAATGAATTTGTCCGTCCAACCGTACGACGGCTTGATGTGTCCGCTCGCGGTGATGGAGGTCTCGATCGCTCTCACACTGGATGTGCCACATGCCACAACTTTGTTCTTTTTGCGATCAAGAACTTGGTTGATGATGTCAGTGGTCTCTTGTGTGATGTAATAATTTTCCGAATCCATCCGATGTTTGGTCAGATCTTCGACCTCGACTTGGCGGAACGTACCCCATCCAATATGCAAGGTGATCGGGGCCATGTCCACGCCCTTGGCTTTCAGCTTTTCGATTAGCTCGGGCGTGAAGTGCATGCCGGCGGTTGGTGCCGCAACCGCACCACGTTCGCGTGCGAAGATGGTTTGGTAGCGCTCTTTATCGGCTTCCTCGGATTTCCGGGTGACATAAGGAGGAAGTGGCATCTCTCCTATTTTGTCGAGCGTGGCATACAGCTCTTCGTTCGGGCCGTCGAATAAGAAGCGGACTGTGCGGCCTCGGGATGTGGTATTGTCCACAACCTCGGCAACCAGGTCTTCATCGAAATACAATTTATTTCCGATGCGGATTTTTCTGGCGGGTTCAACCAGCACATCCCACAATTTGTTTTCGGGCTGAAGCTCGCGAAGCAAGAACACTTCGATGTCGGCTTCTGTTTTCTCTTTCTTGCCGGTAAGACGCGCAGGAAATACTTTTGTATCGTTGTAGACCAAACAATCGCCCGCATTCATGTACTCAGGCAGGTCTGAAAATAGCCGATGTTCAATCGTTTTCTTGGCTCTGTTTATGACCATGAGCTTCGACGAGTCTCGTGGTTCCACAGGATGAGAAGGTATTTTCAGCTTGTCGAACTCGTAACGGAAATCAGTTAGTTTCATCGGGTAGGTTTGGACATCTGGGTCCTGAAAAAAGATTGCTCGCGCGTATTTTCAATCTTCAGAAAATATTGCTAATATACGGCTCTTTAGTCCCTATGACAAGTTACCGCAATCACGGAGGTGTGCCAGAGCGGTTGAACGGGGCGGTCTCGAAAACCGTTATTCACGCAAGTGAATCGGGGGTTCGAATCCCTCCACCTCCGCACTTTTTTCTTGTGGCATCATATGATTCGATTTAGTACGTTACATTCAGACTGGAGAACCATATGAAATCAACCGCTTTTCTTCTTTTCGGACTTCTCATTCTCGGGCTTGCACCGCAATCTCATGCTCAATTGCGCACCGATGAAGTGAACCCGTATCAATGGACCGGTACCATCGTCCGTACCCAGCCTCCCGCTCAAAGCGGCATCAACTTGCTGGAACGGTTCAATTTCCGCATGTCGCACTCCTACGAAATGAGCATGGGTACGATGGGTGGGCAGACCTACAATCAAAACTATTATACCAACACGATGCAGATGCAATTCAACGACCGCTTGACGGGTCGCTTGGATGTCGCATTCGCTCACTCGCCATTCGGAAACGGATTGATGATGAATCAAGGTCCGCAGATTTTCATCCGAAACGCCGAAATCAACTATCAGATCTCCCCCCGTACGAATTTCAGCTTCTCCTTCCAGCAGAATCAGGGATACAATCGGTTCAACGATCGCTTCTACCACGGTTATTAAGCCAATAGGATGAGCGCATCGAAGTCTGAGAAGCGGTTGAATCTGCTTATCTGGGTTGCCGGGTCGATACTGACCGTTCTGATCGTGGCGTTATTGTTCAGAGTTGTCGTACCACGCATCCATTCCGATCGGGATGCAGGCGGACAAGCCCTCATCAGCGACATCATCCAAGTGCAAGTGTTAAACGGTGCCGGCAGAGCCGGATTGGCTAACCGATTCACTGCCGCCCTACGCAAAAATGGATTCGATGTGGTGGAGACTGGAAATTTCGAGTCGTTCGACATCCCTAATACCTATGTGATCGATCGGCTCGGCAATATTGAAAACGCCAGACGAGTGGCACGTGCCTTGAACTTGGATGAAGACCGGATCGTCCGGGAAGTTTCCGAAGGGTTCTACCTCGACGCAACTGTCGTAATCGGTTTGGATTACGACACCTTAAACCTACCCTGAATGCCTTCCACTGATTTATCCGCATTTCCACCGTTGGTGGGCTGCATCGCCGAGAGTCTCTTAGAAAAGAAAGCTGAAGATATCCGAATTTTGGACGTGTCGACCATCTCCTCCATCACCGATTATTTTGTGATCTGCACTGCGAATTCCGACACCCATTCCAAAGCGGTGGCCGGCCATGTGTTGGAGCAGTCCAAAAAAGTATTGAACGAACGCACCTTTGGAAAAGAAGGCTTCGAGTCGAGTAAATGGATCGTATTGGATTATTTCGATGTGGTTGTTCACATCTTCGTTCCTGAAAGCCGCTCCTTCTATGCGCTAGAGCGGATGTGGAATGATGCGAACATGACAACCGTACAGGATACATGAATATATTAGGGCGTGAGAACGTATATGCGCCCTTACCAATCTCCTCTGCTGTTCGGCCTGATCGGCGTCGTCTTTTTGGGCTTATTGTCTTGGATACGCCCTGATCTGCGATGGATGTCGTTTCCCGCGCCAGATCGGTCGACCATCGCATCCGAATCGGTCGCGCGGGCAAGTCAAGTAATCAATGAGTTTTCGTATTCCGAATACGCTGATTATTCCCCATCAGGTCAACGATTGGATTGGTCAGACCGGTTTCGTCCGTTGCTTCCTGGTGATGAACGGATCGACATCGACTCCACACGTTTCCTGATCCGCACCCAGCAAGCAGTTTGGATCAATCTGAGAGAAGAAACCGATTCCGGTTATCGACTCCATCAGACCGCGCGTTACACGGCACTTGATGGGCCCTACCGCTTTTATGCGACCGGAATCCAGGATGTGGCATGGTTTCTTGGGCAAATCGAATCACTGCCTCTGGACATCCATGCGTTCCGATTTGATGTGAACGGCAAGCAGGTCGGTTATTTGGTTTCGGATGGAAGTCACTTCCCCGCCCGTCAAAAAATGGCTGCCTTGTTTCCATGGATATGGACCACCTTGCTCACCATCGGCCTGATCATTTTCATCTTTTGGATTCGGGCCAAATCCACTTCCAAACAACGGAATCTGATTCCGGCCGCATTCTTCCTGCTGCTCCCGGAAATGGTGATCCGAACTCAATGGGGTGAGCATGCCGCGTTGCTGATCGTTCAGCCGTTAGAGAACGAGGCCTTATGGGGATTATGGGTGCGTGCCGCATGTTATGTGGTGGCCGTTCTCTTGTTGAGCGATGTGCTGTTGCGAATCAAACGACTCTATGGGTTCATCTGGTACCCCAGAACGATCGCGTTCTCAGGGCTTTTTGGCGTCCTTTCCGGATTCACCATACTGGGACTCTCAAAAAACCTATATCGGATTTCCATCAGCGAGCCCTTTCAAGTTTTGGGTATTGATGTCCTACCCGATTCCACCACCCTCATTCTCTACTTGGGCGGAGCCTTGCTCACGGCTTCCGCGTTATTGGCCATCGTGTTGATCGGATGGTTTCTAATGAACACCGAAACGGACCGCATCCGATGGATGCATCTTTTTTCGGCACTCGGATTCATCTACAGCTTGTCTGTGGGCTTCACCATCACAGTGAACCATCATCATTGGATGATCGCCATCAGCGTCATCACCGGCTTGCTTCTGTATGCGGCTACCTATCTCATCCATCGGAAACCGGAATCGGTGCGCGAGATGTCTCCATTCAGGCAGCTATTGCTGGGTGTCTTGATCCTCTCCATGTTCATGTATCCGATCTTCTACAAGGCCAATCAGAATCAATATGACCAAGGACTGACCCTATTGGCTGAAACCACGGCCAAAGACGGAATCGCATCGGATCGGTCGTTCGGGTTGCAATCGCCATTCCGCATCGCCATATATGAGGATGGCGAACGCCTCGACATCACCGGCGATTACATGACCGGGCAATTCAATGATCGGCGCTCGCTGCATGAATTGTATGCGAATATGCGTTCCGGAGAGGTTATGAGGCGGGATGTAGACGGCCTTTACTTCCGATATCAGGAAGTGGCGTCAAAAGCGAACGACACCGTAGCAATCGTGAGTGCCCGGATGCAGAACCCATACAACCACATGTTCGCCTTCTTCAGGCTGCTGTTCATATTGATGGGCCTTGCTCTCATCGGATTTCCGATGTTTCGGTTCTTCACCGGAAACAACATCACGTTGTTCCAGGGGCGTGAGCGGTTCGAGTACCGCATCCTCGACACCTACATGATATCCAGTTTTCTCTTCCTGCTGATCTTGGTGATCATGACGCGGCAGATCATTGTGAACCAGAACGAATCAAACATCGAATTGGAGTTGATCACCAAGTTGGAGTTATTGTCGGAACCGTTCAACCAAGGCACGGATGTCGACATCGATTATTTCCTGTACGAAAACGGGGTGTTGTCGGACTTCAGCGAAGTGTATCAGTACGAAGGAACATTGCCCAATGTGCTGATTCCCAAGGCCATCCATGATATCCTGTTCATTACAGGGCAAGAACGAGGTATCCAGCGCATCGATTCTCCGATCGGAACCCTTCTTATCGCCTTCAAAAAGTTGGAAGGTGACCGGGTGTTGGCCGTACCGGCGAATCTGAATGCGAACAAATACATGGATGAGATCTTGCAGACCACCAGTTTCTCCATCATCATCTATCTGTTCATATTCGGCTTGTTCATCGGAGGAACCGTCTTCATATCACGGGAATTGATGCACCCCATTCATCAGTTCCAGCAGGGGTTGCAACGGATTTCGGCGGGGCAGCTAGACACGATGATTCCGGTGACGTCTAAAGACGAGATCGGCGAATTGGCCAATGCTTATAATCTGATGGTGTTCAAACTCAAGGATCTACAGAACGAATTGGCCGACAAGGAACGGCAGACCGCTTGGGCGGAGATGGCGCGGCAGGTGGCGCACGAGATCAAGAATCCGCTCACGCCGATGAAGCTCAGCATCCAGCATCTGTATCAGCAGATCCATTTCGGCGACAAGACCATGGACGAAGTCAAGCCCATGATCACACGAATCTCGGAAACCCTTATCCGGGAGATTGATTCGCTCAACAACATCGCCAATGATTTCTCCAAATTCGCCCGGCCTATCACCGAAGATTTCGCGGTCGTAAATCTGAACGATTCCATCATCTCGATTCTCGATTTATACAAGCACGACCGGCGCCTGTTCTTATGGGCGGATTTGTCGGATGAGGCGTTGCCGATCTATGCCGCTCCGGATGAGATCAAGCGCGTGCTCTTGAATCTTGTGAAGAACGCGATGGAAGCGTTGCCCACGGGTGGCATCGTGGTCATCCGCACCTATGCATATCGAGACCACGCGTATGTGGAGGTGATCGACAACGGAAGCGGCATCCAAGACGAACTGAAAACCCGTATTTTCATACCGAACTTCTCAACCAAAAGCACGGGAACCGGCTTGGGCTTGGCAATCTGCAAAAAAGTGGTGGATGCCCATAAAGGCCACATCGAATTCGCAAGCGCCCAAGGTACGGGCACGACGTTCACCATCGGCTTTCCGCTCACTCCTGTCGCCTAAATTCCCATCCTTGGCATCGCAACGCATCATCCGCTTCAAACGTGAAGCCACCATCCTGCTACGCATCGGTTTTCCTGTGATGATCGGAAATCTGCTGCAGGTATCCATGAGTTTCGTGGATACGGTGATGGCGGGAAATCTGAGTCCGGAAGACCTGGCAGCGGTTGCCATCGGCAGCAGCCTCCTCATGCCCATTTTCATTCTCGGAATCGGCATCCTGATGGGCATATCACCAATCATCGCGCAGCATTTCGGGGCTCGTCGCTTGGACCAAATCGGTCCGACCGCCAAAAACGGACTCATTCTCGCCATTCTCATCGGCATCCCGTCCTCCATCGCTTTATGGTTCACCGAACCCGTTCTTTCTTTCATGAATGTGGATGAGGCTCTGTTTCCAAAAACCGTTGGCTATGCCCAAGCCGTGAGTTTCGGCATCATTCCGGTGTACATCTATCTGGCGCTGAGGTACTTCAACGAGGGATTGGCGAATACCAAGCCGGCAATGTGGATTTCGTTCATCGGATTGTTGTTCAACATCGGCGGGAATTATGTGCTGATGTATGGCAAGCTCGGTTTTCCGGCCATGGGGGCGATCGGAACGGGTTATGCGACAGCTCTCGTGATGTGTGTGATGGGTATCATGATGCTGGCGTATACCTATTCGAAGAAGGCGTTTGCCGAGTACGAGATCTTCAAGGAGGTCTATCGCGCGAAAAAAACGCACTTGATCGAACTCATGCGAATCGGAGGACCGATAGGAATGAGTATGTGGATGGAAGTGACCATGTTCGCCGTTGTGGCCCTCATCATCGGATCATTGGGAACGCTGGATGTGGCCGCGCATCAGATCGCATTGAACTTCGCATCAGTCACCTTCATGTTGGCATTCGGTGTGTCGTCTGGCATCACGGTCCGGGTGGGACAGGTATTCGGGCAGTACGGATTGGCCGATGCCCGGTACTCGGGACGAGTTGGCATCCTCATCGCCACCGCCTTCATGGGGTTCACGGGCATTCTCATGGTTGCGATTCCTGAACAAATCATTGGTTTATATACGTCGGATCCGGAACTGATCGATCGTGCCATAGCGTTGTTATATATGGCGGCCATATTCCAATTGTCGGATGGGCTGCAAGTGAGCGGCTCTGGAGCCCTTCGCGGACTCAAAGACACCACCATCCCGATGTATGTGAATTTCCTCAGTTATTGGGTGATCGGACTTCCACTGGGATGGGTGTTGGGAATCCACTTGGGATATGGTCCGGAAGGCTTGTGGATCGGTTTGATTGCCGGTTTGAGTGTGGCTGCGCTTTTGCATAACGTCCGATTTCACCTCATTTCACGACCTTCAACCATACCATCATGAATACCTGGATCCACAACATAGTGACCGATGTCCCCCCTCATGCGTATGATCAAATCGGATTTGTCAGGGAGTTCATGAAAGAGCATGTGCCTGGCGATCGCATGACCAAGGCCATCCTTCACAAAATCTATTCGGCATCCGGAATCGGAACGAGGCATAGCGTGATCCCTGATTTTGCCGCCGATGGAAAAACCGGATATTATTTCGATCGGGAAACGAACCAGATTTTGAATCCAGGAACTGGAGACCGAAACGCCCTTTACAAAACGTGGGCATCCAAGTTGTATGTGAATGTGGCCAAGACGTTATTGGAAACAACCCAAACGCCGCCCGACGCCATCACTCACGTGATCACCGTGTCTTGCACCGGTTTCTATGCGCCCGGGCCGGATTATGATATCGTGCGGCAATGCGGGCTCCACGATCATGTGCGCCGGTATCACATCGGATTCATGGGTTGTTACGCCGCTATTCCCGCCATGAAATTGGCTCAAACCATCTGCATGGCTGAACCGGATGCGGTCATCTTGGTGGTCACGGTGGAGCTGTGCACCTTGCATCTGAATTTCAGTGGCGATACGGATGCTATGCTATCGGCATCCGTTTTTGCGGATGGGGCATCCGGCGTACTCATCTCCACAAAACAGCCCAAGACAGGGGGACTCCAACTCGGCGAGTTCCGTACTCGCCTCACTCCTCAGGGAGAGGAAGACATGGCATGGACCATCGGCGATCACGGCTTCGATATGGTGCTGAGTTCCTATGTTCCTGAGATCCTCCAGTCCAACTTGCACGACATCCTCGCCCCACTTCCATCCGACATCACGCATTGGGCGATTCATCCGGGAGGGCGTGCCATACTCGATAAAGTGGAGCAAGGGCTGAATCTTCCTGAAAACGCATTATGGGCATCGAGGGAGGTCTTGAATAAATATGGTAACATGAGCAGCGCCACCGTCCTATTTGTGATGAAGGCTTTAATGACCTCACCCGATCCCGGACGCATGCTAGCCATGGCATTCGGTCCTGGTCTAACCGTTGAAACCGCTACCTTCGAAAAACCATGAACTTCCGCCAACGAGACCCGGATCTGATTGAAGAAATGGACCGTTCTGATGCGGACCAACGCATGCTTCATCGAACGTATCAGCGATTCGGATTGATCAACCGTGTGTTGGCGAAATGGGATGTGGTGTATAAACATCACATCCGTCCATTATTGAAACCCGGAATGACACACACCTTGTTGGATGTGGGATGCGGCGGCGGCGACATCGCCACATATGTTTGGTATCGCGCCCAAAAAGACGGATTTACATTGAAGGTGACTGCGATCGATCCGGCCGATACGGTTGAAACCTATCTTAACGCGAACCCCTTGCCTGCAGAGATCCCCTATCGGAAGACCACCACCACACAATTGCTGAAGGAAAACCAACGATTCGATTTTGTGATATCGAACCATGTGTTGCATCACTTGAATCCGGTTGAAGCCACCGCGTTCTTGAACGAATGCTTGCAGCTGGCCAATGTGAGGGTGATCTGCAATGATTTGGTGCGCAGCCGAAGAGCGTGGATTCTGTTCTTTTTCGCATCGATTCCGTTCTCCTACGGCACATTTATCCGCTACGACGGACTCATCAGTATCCGGCGCAGTTACCGGCGCCGTGAGCTCATCCAGGCTCTGCCTGGCGGATGGAGCGTACACAAGTTGTTTCCATTCCGATTACTCGTGATGCGGAATGCGAACGACTGATGTTCTTGTGGTGGGTGCCGGCGCCACAGGATTGTATCTGTCGTGCCTGCTGAAGCGTCATCATATCGAGCATCTGGTAATCGACGCGAAACCGGGACCTTCCTCCCATAGCCGTTCGATCGGCATCCATCCGGCGTCTTTCCCCTTATTGGAGGAAATCGGCGTACTGGAGGACATCCGATCCGAAGCCACTCATGTCACCTCTGGCCAAGCCTTCGACCGGCAGCGCTTTTTGGGCACCCTTCCCCTGGGCTCGGTCCTCACGCTGCCGCAATTCCGCACAGAAGCGATCTTGGAACGCCATGCCCAAGCGGTAGAGTACCGCACTCGATTCGAGAGGTATCAGTTTGATGGCGAGTTCATCCGCATCGATACCTCGACCGGCTCCATCCGCGCGTCGACCGTTATCGGCGCCGATGGCATGCACAGCTCGGTTCGCAAAGCGATGGGTGTGGAATCGTCACCCATCCCCTATCCTTATTCCTTTTTCATGGGCGACATGCACGAAAACACGTCGTACTGGGCGGATGCCGTGATCTTCCTGCATCCCGATGGTATGACCGAGTCGTTCCCATTAGGCGGACAAAAGCGACGTTGGGTGGTCATGAAACGTGGCGATGAAGACGAGACGATCGAGGGATTGGTGAACGAAATCCAATTCCGAACCGGGCATACTCCCGACCCGGCCACATCCACCATGTTCAGCGTGTTCAAAGCGTATCGACATATCGCGCCACGAATGCATGATCGGAATGTGTTTTTAGCGGGAGATGCCGCGCATGCGACGAGTCCGATTGGCGGGCAAGGCATGAACCTCGGCTGGATGAATGCCAGAGATTTGATCCGGAATTGGGACGAACCCGAAACCTATGAGGCGATCGCGAAACGTCGTGCGGAAGCGGTGATTCGTCGTGCTGAATTCAATATGTCTTTGGGGGGAAAATCCAACTGGCATCGCTTGCGATGCGCAGGAGTTCGATTGGTGTTGAATCTGCCCATCCGGACATGGCTGACGCGGCGATTCACGATGCAGGATCTATGACTTGCAAAATTTTGCAGGATTTTGTGCAATAAATTGCGTTACTTCCATTATGCGACATTATATCCTCCTTCTACTGTTTACCGCCTCGGCCTCGATTCCGTCGATGGCGCAACGATATGAGCTTGTTTGGGCTGAGAATTTCGACGTCGACGGCGCTCTGTCTTCTCAACGATGGGTATATGACATCGGGAATGGTTCCAACGGATGGGGTAATGCCGAATTGCAGTATTACACAGCCGATAGCAGCAATGTGAAAGTCCGGGGTGGTAACTTGATCATCACGGCTCGCAAACAACCACTTGGTGGGCGGGCGTACACATCCGCTCGTATAAAAACACAACTCAGGGCGAACTTCAAATATGGGCGGATCGAGGTTCGCGCCAAACTACCTCGCGGACAAGGCATGTGGCCGGCCATATGGATGCTTCCGTCCGATAACTTTTTTGGTGGTTGGCCGCGATCCGGCGAGATCGACATCATGGAAGGCCGGGGAAATACCCCTGACCATGTAGAAGGTACCGTTCACTATTGGCGGGCGGGTTGCACCGGAAACGATGCTCTTGCCTGTCGGGAGTTCAACGGTAAGGGGTACACGTTACCGACCGGGAATTTCGCAGATGAATTCCATGTGTTCAGCATTGAATGGACCAAAGATGGAATCGATTGGTATGTGGATGGCAACAAGTACCACAGCATCCGCAAAAGCACCTTGAACGCCGAATGGTATCCGTTTGATGAGCGTTTTTATTTCATCCTGAATGTGGCCGTTGGTGGAAATTTCTTTGGCGCCAATGCAAATGTGGTGGACGACCATCTGTTGCCCCAAAGCATGACGGTGGATTACATCCATGTGTATCAGGATGCGAACCAAAGCCCGACCGTCAATCTGAGTACGTCAGCTGGCTCTGTGATTGAGTCGGGTGTGCCAGTCACCTTGATTTCCAATGCCGCCGATTCGGATGGATCGGTTGTTAAAGTGGACTTTTTTTACGGAACTCAATTGTTAGACTCGGTAAAAACCGCGCCATTTGAATTGGCGTTAGGGCCTATATCCGACGGGTGCCCTGAGTTCAATGCGGTGGCCTATGACAATGAGGGCCGCGAGTCTGTCCCTGGCGATCCTCTCAAGCTCACCGTTGGAACCGGGTGCGAACCACGTCCATTCGTTACGGGGGGAATACCGGTTCCAGGCACCCTTCATTTCACCGATTATGATTTCGGGGGACAAGGAATCGGGTACAACGATACCACACCGTTGAAGAATCTTGGAAATGAAAAAGGAAACGACCTCCGCCCGAATGAAGGGGTAGATATTGTGAAATGGGTGTTTCCTGACACGACGGTGTATTTGGTCGGATTTACGGAACGGGATGAGTGGATGGAGTATACCATCACCACCAGCGTAGACGACTCTTATTTCATTGATCTGACAGGTGTTGGAAATACGACACGAGGTAGCATCACCCTGACATTGAATGGCAATTTTCTGATCAGCATGAGTTTCAGCGCACAACAGGATACCTCCATTGTAACGCGATCGACCTTTAGCGCATTGGCTATCCCAGCCGGAACACACAAGCTTCGGGTTTCTGTGAACAATCCGGGATTGAGGTTGGGCACGTTGGTATTCCGTCCGCTTTCCACATCCATCGATGAGACGGAAAGCGGCATGCCTACCGAATTCATTCTGGAACAGAACCATCCGAATCCGTTCAATCCGGAGACGATGATCGGATATCAGCTAGCCAAAAGCGGCAAGATTCGACTCTCCGTTTATGATATGTTAGGCCGCGAAGTCGCGGTCTTGGTGGATGATATGGTCAGCGCAGGACGTCATCAGGTCCGCTTCCAAGCCAATTCCTTACCGAGCGGAGTTTACATGTATGTCTTGGAACATCCGAGCGGTGTGTTGACCAACAAAATGATCCTACTTAAATGATGCGTTCTCCTTTCTCCATTTTATTGTTGGTTCTGATTGCATGTGGACATCCATCCACATCGTATGAGGATCCGAATCGGGTTTCAAAAGTGGAAGTCGTTCAGGTTGGCGATGCCTGGAAACTCATGAGAAACGGAAGTCCCTATTTCATCAAGGGAGCCGGGGGCGGGGCGACCTATTTGGATCAGCTCAAGTCATCGGGAGGCAATTCCATCCGCACATGGGGAGTGAGTATCTCCATTCTCGGAGCGGCGCATCAGAAGGATTTATCCGTCATGATGGGGATTTCGATGCCGTCTGAGCGTCATGGGTTCGATTACGGAAATGCGACAGCCGTCGCGGCTCTGAAAACACGCATCATGGAGGAAGTGAACCAGATCAAGGACCATCCTGCTTTATTGATGTATGGATTGGGGAATGAGCTGGATCTGAGTTACACGAATCCGATTGTTTGGAATGTGGTGAATGAGATTGCGGTGATGATCAAGGCTGTCGATCCCAATCATCCTGTAACCACCGTTCTGGCTGGCATCAATGCGGCAAAAATCGCCGCCATCAAGGAACGGGCTCCGGCTCTGGATCTGCTGGCAATCAACTCGTATGGGTCGTTGGCCTCTGTTCCGGCCAACATCCGCACTTATGGTTGGACCATGCCGTATATCATCACCGAATGGGGACCAACCGGCCACTGGGAAAACGGTACCACATCATGGGGTGCGCCAGTGGAACAAACCAGTTCTGAAAAAGCGATGGTGTATCAGAGCCGATATGAGGCCGTCATGAAAACCGATACCAACATGAACTTGGGATCGTATGTGTTTCTATGGGGGCAAAAACAGGAACGCACACCCACTTGGTATGGGGTGTTTCTAGAGAATGGGCATGCCACCGAAGCGGTGGATGTGATGCAGTACAACTGGACGAGCACTTGGCCATCGAATCGTGCTCCGCAAGTGGCTCAGTTTCGGTTGGAAGGGAAAGGTCCGCGCGAGAACGTGCGAGTCGAGTCCGGAAAACTGATGACGGCCCAAGCCACGTTTGTGGATCCGGATAACGACCCCATCACCTATCGATACGAACTATTGCCGGAAAGCACGGCGACAAGCCAAGGCGGCGATGCGGAAACGCGTCCCCAGCCGATCGAGGGATTGTTCGTAACGCAGAATGGCGGACAACTGATGTTCAATGCCCCATCCACATCTGGAAATTACCGTCTGTTCGTATACGGAACGGATGGTCGTACCAAATCAGCTACGGCCAACATCCCATTTCAAGTTTACTGACCCGCTGGACGCGGAAACGAATACATCGGTGCCAATGAACGAAAGACTTCGGTGTCGACTCGTATGTCGGCGTTTTTGCGAAGTTCTTTGATGGTTAAGGCAAGGAGCGAATCACTCGAAATGGTGGCTCGGATGTCGTTCGCAAGGCGAAACGTGCTCACATAATTCATCTGCCATTGCACTTTGGGGTCGGTTGCGTACCCGGCCTCTTCACCCGCGATGGCGAAGACTTCGTTTCTCAAGGCACGACCGATCGCGGCACCAGGACGTGTCCGCACTTCCGAATAGGGTAAATATGGAAGCCATTTCAGGAATTGGGACACCGTGAATTCTCGCGTTTCCCCTTCATATCGGTACAAAACCAGCACGGATGCTGGTTCCAACACTTGCTGAATCACTTGGAATTCGGATGGGGCGATGCGGGCGTCTGGGGTGAGTCCGGTGAGGTATGGTTCCATTTGCTGGTACACATCCTGCTGGATCACCGGCTGCAGATCTTGCATGAACCCTCGCACAAAGGCATCGCCGAGCAGGTTGGTTTTCCGTTCCATCAACAGGCTATAGAGACGTTTTCGACGGTTCTGATAGGCGGTTTCCGTAAGAATCACGTTGCGATTCATATTCTCGACACGGATGATCACCCAACCTTGGCGTGTGCGCACCGGTTCTGAAACTTCGAACATGCCAAGGTTGAAGGCGGCTTCGGAGAAGGCGTCATCCACACCGAAATAAGAGATGTCGTCCATGAATCCGGCGGATGAATCGAAAACGGACGTTTCATACAATTCATTGGCCAAAGTCACGAAATCTTCACCAGCCAACAGGCGGGAATGATAGCGCCGAGCCTGATTCTCCTCAGTGAAATAGAGCTGACGCACATAGACTTTGCGATTCGATTTCTCGAACGCATCGCGCAATTGAGACTCGGTGATGCCGCCCATGGTATCGAACACAGCGGCTTGCAGGAACCTCCCTCCCAACGCGCCATCCATCATCACACGCTCATAATCGAGATACGCTTGTGACGACATCATCCCAGATGCACGTGCTTCCTGCGCCAGCAACATCACATCGATCGCATTGTCGAGATGAATGTACCGAGCCGTACTATCGTCGTTGTAGCCGGTCCGGTTGAGCCAGTCGATGTAGGAGTCGAAAAAGAACTGTTCGTCGAGCACGGCGCCATTCACGATAGCGAGCGAGGCGCCGGCATCGAAGCCAGCCGGTTCAGGTTTGGAGCACGCTCCGACGATTAAAAGAATAAGGCCAAGCTTAAGACAATTCATGTCTTAAAAATACACCCTCATGTCGATCATTTTCGTCTCGCCTAGGCGATCCATCGGAACATATCCCACATCCACGCCCAAACGGACACCAGACATCCGTGAAATCACTCCGATTCCGAACGTGAGGTGGCTGTCCACATTCTTGACCCCGAAATCTTTATACCCGGCTCTGAGATTCAATTGCGTGGTATTGTAGCGGAATTGGAGTTCCGTACCGGAGTCGATGTTCAGATATTGGTCGTTGGTTTGATGCGATTCGGTCATCACTTCCCAGCGTACATAATCTGACTTGATGACCGGCACCGCCACGCCGAATTTAAATTGAATGGGCAATTCCCACTGGTCTGTTTCGAAGCGAGTGGGCACGCGGTCGTTGCTTCCGGTATTGTTCGGAAACGGATCGATGAAAATCTGACCGTTGATGCCTTCCATCTGCATGCTTCCGCCGAAATTCTGAATGGATGCGGCTAGGCGCAATCCGTTCAGGTAATCGGTAAGCAAGATGAACCCGATGTCGATCGCGATGGTCTGGGCTTGCATGTCCCATATAGTTTGGCGCACCAGTTTGGCCGTTCCACCGAAGTAGAAGTTCCGTGTGAGCGGTTGGGCATACGACAATCCCACCATCAAATCGTTCGATTGGAAGGTCTGTCCGGTTCCATTCGGCTGGTCGACGGTGCGCACATCCATCCCCCCATAATTCAATGAGGCCATGCTGAACCCGATGATGGAGTTCCGCATCACGGGCACGGTCACGCCGAAGGCATTGTATTTGATGCCGGCGAACCATTCGTAATGGGTGAACAGAAGCGAGCCGTTTGGGCTACCCGTAGATTCTTTGATCGCTGCGGCGGCCGGATTCCAGAACAGAGCATCGGAGCCTGTTGCCGTTGCGGTGAAGGCATGTCCCAATGCCGTGGCTCGAGCCCCGGTTCCCAAGGTGAGGAAGGGTGCCGCGGTGGTTCCGACCTTGCTTTGCGCCAAGACAGTGCCAGGCAAGGCCAAGATCAGAATCCATAAAAGTGTGGTCGTGGTTTTCATATGGATTCCTATTTCACGATGGCGAATTTTCCGATTTTCTCACCGATGCCGGGTGCATCCACATGGTAAATGTACACGCCATAGGCCACATCCAGCGATTCTTTGGTGCGCATGTCCCAGAAAAGGGCCCCATCGCTGCCAACAGACTGGTGGTTCAATGTGGTCACCAATTCACCGCGCACGTTATAGATTCGGATGGTGCATCGGATGGGAAGGTGGATGAACTGAACCCGGCGGTCGGAACGACCTTGTTCCACGGTTCTCAGATCCCATTCTGCGGCTCCGATATATGGATTCGGCACAACAGCGATCTTGTCTAGTTCGGATTTGGCCAGCGCGGTGTCCACTGTGGCATCGGAAACCGTGAATTGGAAATAATCACCGGTTTTGAACGGTTTACGGTTCGCAATTCGGAACACATCCCCTTCTTTTGGAGCAATGGATGTGCCGGTAGGTAGACTGAACGTGATTCGGTGTCGCAAACGCCGGCCAAAACCAGGTTCGATGTCGCTGATCACCAACTGATCGCCTGGATCCAAGGTGGCATTACCGTTCACATCGAGCCAAAGCAAATCGACTTGATTACCGGTTGTCAGATTGAACGCCCTCACGTTCAACGAATCGCGTCGATATATGCTAGTCTGGAATAGTGGCGGGCGATAGACTTTGAGATTGGTGAACCGCAGTTCAAAGTTATCCGGTGTGCGTCGCGCGAATGTGGATTCGGTCGGATCGACGATCGCTGGAACAGCCGTCCAGTTGGTCGTGAGTCCGTCCAATTTGCGGGCGTCCTTGTCGGTCATCTCATTATCGGTATCGTAATTCTGAACCCAACCAGTACGTTCATCAAAGTATCGGATGACAGGATGATTGAAAATCTCTATCACGAATCCATCAATGAGCGGTGTGGATGTGTCCATCTTGCGATTGTCTAACAACAAGACATTGTCCGTGATGTCACGAACTCGATACGATCGTGTGGCATAGAATTCGGTTGTCGCCGTGGTATCTGTGAATTCCATCCGATACACATTCCCTCTCTTGACTTGATCTTCGTTACCCACGGTCACTCGGATGGAGCCCGTGCCCAAGCCAGATGTGACACGGGAAAGATCTTCGTTCGCGCCACCCGGAACGAAACCTGCGGCGCGGGCCCGAGGAACTACCGCTCTGGCATTAATCGACTGGCCACGGACATTTCCAAATCCATCGACGGCGAAATTGAATACGTTTTCGATGGGATCGATCGACACGACGCCATCATCACTGATCACGCCTCTGTCGTAGGCCACGAGTGCGTAATAATATCTCACCCCGTTCTTCACGTCTCGATCGATGTAGAAGAATTGGAGTCCGGTATCGGATCCTAAATTGTATATCGCCTCACCACCTAAGACGGTACGATTACCAACGATGCCGTTGGCCAAATCCCATTGAGCCAATGGACGATAGAACGTCGGAATTCCATCCGCATTGGTCACTAACCGTGCATCCGTGAGCAACGGATCGGTACCTTTGTACAAGCGATATCCTTCAAAGTCGAATTCTTGTGTGAAGCGGTCGAAACTGGCAACGGAGACGGAATCCCAGGTTAGGGTCACCACGCCGTCGCCCGGAATGGCTGTCAAGGTTGGCATGAATGGAGCCTGAGCGAAGTTATAGTTCGCATCATAGATATTTTGTACCACTTGACGGTTTTTCAAGAAGTCGTTTCGGTTCGAGCCGAATATCCATGCCAATGAGAAAAAGTCGCTTGTATTCGGAGGAAGAGTGACCGGCCCGGATGCGAACAGCAAGAAGGGTTCCACATCCGCAATGAAGCTTTCAGGTTCTTGCCCGAGCGGGAATTGGCTGAACAGAATGCGGCCATAAAGCCAAGAATCTGTTCTGAGGTTTTCCCCCGACTCATAAAACGGACGTGTGCTCAGATCGAACCCGGTCAAACCGATCTGATCCGATTCTTGGATGTCCAATTGATCGAAGTTGGGTTCGCCATCATTTGGGATGCCATCCGCCTCACCAAAGTCTGGTCCAGGATATCCAAAATCATTAGGCCCTAAGCCGTCCAAACCTACGTCATCGTTGATGGGTTCACCTGCATCCCATCGTCCGTTACCGTTAAGGTCTTCATACCGACGCCAGTTCATGTTTTCGTCGCCCGTCCACCAGTAACCCAAACGATACGCTGGGCGATTTTCAAGCGGGCCGAACGTGGCGATAAAACGGGCCATGTCGTAATTGCTTTCTGCGTAGGCACGAATGTTGTCTTGCCCTTCAATCAGAATACCAGCTCCGCCATCCCGACGTTCATCGGTGATGCCATCTTCATCGTTGTCTAAACCGTCAAAGGAGTTGCCCGGGCTTTCCAAAAAGGCGAAGCCCACATAACCCAATGCATACGTACCGCCACCGGGACGAATGCCCACACCGGTGCGGTCCCATCCGAATGCCATATCCAACTGGGCGTTGTATTCCGCTTGACCATTGCTCTCATCCTCACCTAAACCGAAATCGACGATGTTGGAGAAGAACAGGTTTTCGTGATTGTACTGACCCACGTTCGTCACTCGATACAGAAGGAACATGATATCTTCAGCGAGGATGTTGGCCCATTGCAAATGACGGACTTGCACTTGAAGACCAAGCCCACCCAAGGTGGAATCGCCCGGATCGGGGTAAAAGACACCATCACGGCTGTTCGGAATGCCGGTTACCGGATCGAGACGGTACTCGTAATCGCGCCAGTCGTCGATCACATAATAGGTTTCCTGATCCGCGTTGAACACGCCTTTTCCAAAGAGGCCATTCCAACGGCCTGCCCAACCCGGATCATCCGGATTGTCGAGGCGATCGGGCCAGAAAGCCGGCCAAGATGTGGGATCGCTGCTTTTCGCGGGAATCGGACGTAGGGAACCGGTCACGGGATCGATCCGTGTCGTATTATGGAAGCCAGGAAGGGGCAACCATCCCCAAATAAACCCTTCCGGACCCACCTTACGTCCGAAATCCCGATAATTCATAATGGCGGGGGTGAGCATCGTGTCTGCTTTTCCGACATAAAATGGCGAGCGGCTGGCCCACTTCACACGCTCCCCTTTCACCACACCGGCTATGAGCAAGGCGACTCCATCGATATGTCGGCCTCCCGTACCGCGTGGCCAAACGCCTTGGGGGATGTCTCCAAAGCGTGCCAATTCGCCGTGGTTACGGTAGTTCGTTTCGATCAGGTTACCGTCCATCACACCGCGTGCGACTTGGTTACCTTGACCACGATACGTTCTAGGGATTTCGGATTGAGCCGATAGGGTGATCGGAATCAAGCACGTGGTAAGAACAACTAGAAAAGTTTGGATTTGGACTTTCATCAGAAATTCAGATTTAGGCCGATACTGACCCGTCGAGGTGAACCAAGGAAATCTTGCCGATAGAAGAAATCGTCAATTGAATTCAATCCTTGCAACGTGGAATTGCGATTGCGTTCTTTGTCGATTGTATCATAGGCATTGCCCGAATCGGCATAAATGCCATATTCCGGAATCGCGTCAAACAGATTTTCCACCTGAAGCAAAACGCTGATGTTCTGTTTGATGAAAGACGGTTTGTAGAACATCCTCACATCGGACAAATAGGTGAGTGGACGATCCTTGTTGTTACTAATGTAAGACGACACAAAATTCCGAACCGTTGTGTACGGACGGCCGCTGTTGAGGCGGTTCACCATGGTGATATTCATGCCCGCCATTGGCTGATAGGTGACCGTGGCATTCAAGGAATGACGTCGATCCCAATCCAAGCGGGTTAGACTCAGGGTTTCGCCGAGTCCCGCTTCCACGCGCTGGAACGCATCTCCACTGATGGCCGAACTTCCGTATGCGAATTGAAGGGTGTAATCGACGTTCCAGCTCAGTGGGCCGCGTGGACGTTGAAACAGGCTGAAGGTGAAGCCACGCACGGTTCCGTAATCGCGATTGATGTATCGCACAACATAGTTGGTGGTACCGACATCGAAATTGATCCGGTCGCCGATCAGATTCCGCACATCGCGTGTGAAAACCGTCAGCTCCATGCCCAGATCTTCCGTCAGACCTTGCTGCAGACCGATTTCAAAGGTGGATGTGGTTTGCGGATTGATGTCGGCGTTGCCATAGCGAGTGCTTGAGGCATATTCATTGACCACATACGCCGGATTGGAATAGATCTGCGACAATTCCGGAATCTGAAAGAAGAGGCCATAGGAAAAGCGGATCACGCCGGTAGAAGAAATCGGAAATGCGATACCGATCCGCGGACTCACTTGGAACTTGTTTTTCGCGTTCTTCCGGTTGTACAAACTATCGGCAGGGTTCGACGGATCGGTGATGTACAAGCGATTGGCTTGGTCCCAATCCACCGGAATATCAAAATCCGGGGAGAAATAATCCATCCGTATGCCCGCATTGATGATCAGGTCCTTGATTTCAATCTTGTCTTGAACATACGCGGAGAACTCGAACGGATTGGCTCGGAGCCGAGATTGCCGCCAGCGTTCGGTCGCAGGTGATGCAAGCCCGGTAGCTTGATTCACGTCGATATCAAACACGCGGTTGTTCAGATCATGCGCGCGGAATTGGAATCCGGTTTTGATTTGATGGATGCGGTCGATTTGGCTTGTCACGTTTCCAACAACCGTATGTGAGGATGTCAGGTTATCGACCATGTACAAATCGTTGCCACTCACTTGAAACGCGAACGCGCCGACACGGTTCGCCGCTTCCGGGGAAACATAGCGGGAATCATAGGGCGTGGAGTACAACCGGCTGTCGTACTTGTTACGTTGAAAACTGTAGCTCAGGTTCGCAAACGTTGTGTTGTTGATTGTATAGCGAGAACCGAGAATGTGCGTCATGTTCGAGGAATAATCAGAATTCCGACCATTCGGCGTGTATTTCCTCGCATGATTGAATCCGGTATAGGAGCCGCTCTGAATGAATAGATTGTAATCGAGTTTGAGACGGGTGTTCACATCGTAGACCAGCGCAGAGTTCATCGACATCCGCTCTCCATCACTCATCGACAAGAAATTTCCATCGCCGTTCGATGCGATGATCCAATCTCCTTGAGGATTTAGCGGATCCAGGTAACCGCCCGGTGGCGGATTGTTGATGTAGCGGGATTCATCTCCTGGCAGAAACAGATTGCGACCGATGAAGTGCCCTTTGTCTCGAACGTATCGACCGGTCACGCGGATGCCCAATTTGTTTCGGAGGAGCGGTCCACCGACGGTCACTTGTCCGTCAATGAGATTCGCGAAATCCGCCGCTTCCATATACGAGACGTCTCTCGTGCGGAAATCGGTGTAACTGAGTGAGTTTCCCGGACCGGTGGTGCGTTCCAGGAATTCCATTTCGCGCGTGGTCGCGAAGGATCTGACATACGCTTGGCTGTTAATGGTCCATTTGTCCGAAACCCCTTTCGTGGTGATGTTGACCACACCCGACATAGCTTGACCATATTCCGCATTGAACACGCCGCTGATCACTTCCAGCGAGGAGATCATGTTCTGTTCCACCTCGAATCCCGCCGAATTGTTGTAGGGATTGTTGATGGGAACGCCGTTTACCATGTAGGAGACCTCGTTCAATCGACCACCGCGAAAGTGGCCATCGACCACTCCGGCTTGTAGGTTGATGATCTGCGACAAGTTGGCGACCGGAAGATTCGCAATCTGCCGTTCGTTCACAACTGCCGTGGTTGTGGTCCGATCGCGTTGAACCAATGGGCGTTCCGCGATGACGGTGATCTCTTGGCCTTCGATCACCGCTTCCCGCATCACGACATTGATTTCCGTGTTTTTGTCGGGAAACACTTCGATTTCCGACATCCGGATATCCGCAAAACCAATGTACTTGTACACCACCGTATAGAAGCCAGGATCCAAGTTCAGCAGCTGGTAGAAGCCGTCGAGCTCGGAAATCGTGCCTCGGCTGCTCGATTCAATGAAGATTTGTACCCCGGGAAGGGTTTCACCACTTGTATCTGTGATGAAACCGGTGATCTTCCCTTTGCTGTTGGCCGAAGCCAGCGTCGGCAAAAGGAGTACGACGAGTATAAGGTGGTGTAACAGGCGCATGTTAAATCCAATCACTTCATGAGTATCATTTTCCGCGTAGCGGTGTAGCTTCCGGATTCGACCCGGTACAGGTACACGCCTGAGCTCAATCCGCTGGCATCAAATGAAACCGTGTGGCTACCCTGCACGAACCGTTGGTTGTTCACCAAGGTCGCCACTTTCTGCCCTAGCGTGTTGTACACACTCAAGGTGACGTTGCCGGCTTGAGGCAGGCTGAACCGGATTGCCGTGCTTGGGTTGAAGGGATTCGGATAGTTCTGATCGAGGCTGAACTCGCCAGGAATCGCATCCGAACGATCATCAATGCTGGTCACTCGGCGATTGGAGCCGGCGATAGCTACAGCTGCGAAATTCGACGGCTGTTGCATCGGACTGAAGGCTGGTTTCCAGCTACTGGTGACAAAATACCGGGCATTTTCCCACCATAGTGGGCGATTTGCATCGATCGCATCGTCCACAATCGTCAGGCTAAACGGAATGTATTTGATTTCGTCTGCAGCCGGAGCGGTAAACGGAATATCGGAGACGAAATCAGTCGGTTCACGCAATTTCGCGGCTTCGAACCCGACCAACATCTTGTACCCTATTTGCACTTGGGCGTCATTCAAAATCGGAGCGAGCAAGGGCTCGAACGCGAATGGATAGTTATCAAGCCCCCCAAATCTGATATAGAGTTTTGAATTTGCAACCGGACGTGGCGCCAAGAGGTTATCATCCGTGGTGGTCGGAAGGAAGGCCAGCGTGTAATCCGGATTGGCTCCTCGACCAGGAAGGCGGTTTGTGCTACCGGTCACGAAGTTCACAGGGTAAGACCCTATGCGCATAACCACTTGATCTCGTTTGTAGGCGTTCCAATCCAAAGCACCTTGGGCATCTATGATTGGGGAGTACAATATGTCGTTATCGAGCACTTCGATGTAGGTGTAGAAGATGATCTCACCTTCACTGTCGCCATATCCGACCCAAGCTTTACCACTCACGATGTCGTCTGTGGGAGGCTTGGGAAACGCTGCGGAGGTGCTGGCCTTTATCTCAAAAGGACGGATCACCGTCGTCGGGAAGCCCGCTGTGCTCAATGTTCGTGTCTGGAGGCTGTTCAAGACAGCGGCTTCCTCAGCCGGCGTGAACTTGAAAATGTAGGAATCGAGATCCCCGGATGCGTTTACGGTCACTCGGCTTTGAGTCACATCCGTATTCTCCGTGCTCCAGAGGTTGGTGGCGGTCACCGCATAGTGGTAATTGTGGGCGGCGGCGTCGGGGTGCGGAGATACCATTCGATGTGTCAATGACAAGGGTTCGTTCGCGTTCACCTTTTTCCAGAAGAACACGGTTGAATCGGCAACATTCGTGATTTCACTACCGCTAAAGTAGACATTATAGGCGCTGATGTTGGCACCCAGGGTCCAATTGACCGTATTCACGCTGTTTTGCGAGACAGCTTGGAGTCCGGAAGCAGGAGGAGGAGGTGTTTTGGTTTTTTCAAGATCCGTATTGCTGCGACCGATATAAAAATCATCGATATAGATCGCTCCGTGAAAGCTAGGATCGGGTTGATCCCAAAAGATGCCGAAGCGACGGGTACGATTAAAATTAAATTCGCGCCATCCGGGAAGAGTCACTTGGTCGATCGAGCCAGTAGCGTCGCTATAGGCACCCCAATATTGCCAACGCGCGTCATGAGCACTCAAAGCCCCGCCCTGACGATCCGTACCATCCGGATTCTTGCCCACTTTGGCCGAATCCAACTCGTTTCGTGTAAGTATCGGGAACGGGAGGGCCACATTGACCCATCCAGCGCCGTGCACTGAATCAGGAAAATTGTAATAGAGGCGGAACCAGAGTGGATCGTCGGCGCTGCTGTCAAGCATGATGAACCGAGGTTTTCCTGGAGCAGCCGAATTCCTGACCGATGACCACATTCGAAAGAAGATGGAATCTCCGGCGGCAATATTGGCCGTGAGATCGACCCCGGAAGGCCAGTCGAATCCTTCAATATTGTTCCAATTCCCTTGATTGAATTGTACAACTCGGTTGGAAAGATTGGTGGGGTCGGAGATATAGTCGAGGGATACATCAGCCGGAATAGATACATTTCGGCCATCGACGAAGAAGATGAATTCCTCTCCGAGCGCAGGCGCCTGTGCCGCAAGCGGTTGAGCACACATGGCGATGATGGCGATTAGGACTGTGTAACGGATGGTCATAGTCGTTTTGCTTTGATTTAGGATGGTGGTCCGGTATGAAGCGAATCATTGGAAGCGCTTCGACCCAAACGTCATATTAACATCCCGCTCGATTTATTGCAACGCCAATTTGAAAAAAATTTTCATAAATTGTGCAATTATTTGCATCACTCCTCATTAAGTCACTCAAAAACAATACCTTTTCAGCTGATTGGCGCACTTGGTTTTTGAAAGCCTTATTTTAGATGAACACTTATTTATGAAAGTTACCCTACAAGACATCGCCAACGCGACCGGCTATTCCATCTCAACGGTATCGCGGGTACTAAGCGGATCAAGCAAAATTTCCAGCTCGGCACGTACCGACATCATCGCTTCCGCACAGCGACTCAAGTATCCGTTGAATCGAATCCGTGCCTCAGATAAGGATCAAACCCAGCTCAATGTCGCATTGATCACCGATTTTCATGAGGGTGAGTTTTACTCGAGTTATTTCGTTGGTTTTGCCAAAACCGCGCCATCCCTGAATCTGAGGCTGTCTCTCATCAGCTTAAACAACCCCCGCACGGAGATCAAGGAATACATCGGGCAAATGTCTGATCAATATTTCGATGGGGCCATCCTGTTTCTTCCCGAATTGCAACGAAGTGATTATGAATCATTGATCCGTGACTTACCGGAGCAATTTCCAATCATATCCAATGCATTGATCGAAAGCCCGGTTATACCGACCATCACATTCGACGGGTACGGTGGTGGACATACCGCCGCTGAGCACTTCCACAAACAGGGTTACACTACGGCGGGTATTGTGAAAGGTCCTGCGAGTAAGGCGGAAACACGCTTCCGAAATATGGGTTTTCAGGATTATTGCATAAAAACCCGGGGCAAATTATCCATGATTTGGGAATTTGAGGGAGATTTCAGCTACAAATCGGGCGTCGACGCCTTTGCCGATTGGCTCAGGCAACCGAACCGGCCCAGGGCGGTATTCCTGAGCAACGACTTGATGGCAACTGGATTCATGGAAGCAGCCCGGATGGAGAATGTCCGCATTCCGCAGGAAGTGGCCATCATGAGTTATGACGATCTGCCGATGTGCGAACACTCCCATCCGGAAATCACCTCCATCCGAACCGATTTCAGCGCTCTGGGCCTGACGACGTTGCGCACCATTAAGGACAAAATTTTGCACCCCGAGCATAGCGTTGGCGTCCAAAGCCTGATTCCCGTCAGACTCATCGCGAGATCATCGTCTTAGTCGTGTTTTTGCAAAATATTTCATTATTTCTTGCAAAGTTTTGCATTGTGTGGTATCGTATATCTCATGCAAAACCGCTTCCCGTCGACATTCGTTTTTGGAGTTGCGACCTCCAGCTATCAGATCGAAGGTGCTGAATTCGACGATGGTGCGACTGCCAGCATCTGGTCGATGTTCTCACGATTGGACGGAACCATTTCCGATGCCTCGACGGGCTTAACCGCCTGCGACCACTACCATCGATACAATGCGGATGTGGCGCTGATGTCTGAACTCGGTGTGCAGGCCTACCGTTTTTCACTGTCATGGTCGCGTATTTGGCCCGACACCTCCGGCGTTCCGAATCCAGCGGGCGTCGCGTTCTATCGGAATCTGTTGGTTGCGCTGAAGGATGCGGGAATCCGCCCGGTCATCACCTTGTTTCACTGGGATCTCCCTTTGTACTTACATGAGATAGGCGGATGGACCTCTCCTCATATTTCCGAGGAATTCGCCTCGTATGCGGAAAAAACCGTCGCGCTGTTCGACGATCTATGTAACGAGTACATCACGCTGAACGAGCCTTGGGTGTTCATGCACAAAGGGTACTTCACAGGAGAGCATGCGCCGGGAATCGCCGATCGCAAAGCCGCCGGAAGCGCCTACGTGAACATCCTGAAATCGCATCGCCTGGCCATGTCCCGTCTACGGGCACGATTTCCGGAATTCCGGTTTTCGATCGCATGCAACTTGGCCTATGTGACCCCATCCAGTCATAAACCCTTCGATCTGGCCGCCACCCAACGGCAACATGCGTATCAGAATGAATTGTTTTTAGACCCTTGGCTGTTAGGTCGCGTTCCTTTGGTCGCCTACTCCTTGTTTCCTGAGCAGACCAGTGAATTGGCGAAGTTGGATGGATTACCCCCCATCCAGCACGACATGGTCTGTATCAATTATTATTCGAAATGCATCATCCGTCATGAAACGGGCGGATTCTTGGATTCGGCGTTCGAGGATCCCCGCGGTCCAGTTACTGCCATGAATTGGGAAGTATCTGCCGAAGGGTTCGCTATCATTCTGAAATGGGTTCACGACCGGTATGCGACGCCTATTTGGGTGACCGAAAACGGAAGCGCCTACCCTGACACCGTGGTAGACGGAGAGATTATCGATACAGAGCGAACCGCCTATTTGCAATCGCATTTGAGCGCTCTGAGCGACGCCATCAACGACGGCGTGGATGTGGAAGCTTACTTCGCTTGGTCGCTACTGGATAATTTCGAATGGGAATGCGGGTATGAACGCCGCTTCGGACTGGTTCATGTGGATTTCGACACGCAAAAACGCACCATCAAACACAGTGGCAGGTTGTACTCGGATGTCGTCCGCAGCCAAGAGTCACTCATAGAACGAATTTGATTGAAACGCTTCATCCTAACTCTCGCTGTGACGATGCTGTTCGTCCATAACCAGGGACTCGCGCAAGAATCCCCATCCATTGATCAACGCGTAGAGGATTTGCTCTCACGCATGACCTTGTCGGAGAAAATCGGTCAGATGACCCAGATCAACGTCGATCTGATCAACCTCTCTAAAGACAATTACGCGTATCTCGATACCGCCAAATTCCGGGCATCGGTCCGAAATTACCATGTGGGATCGTATCTGAATGGGTTCGCCATCTCCGCCGACGATTGGTTCGACTACATGAACGATATGCAGCGCATCAACATGGAAGAATCACGCCTTAAGATTCCTCTTTTGTATGGTGTGGATCACATGCATGGCGCCAGTTACCTCAAAGGCGCCACGATTTTTCCGCATAACATGAACATCGGCGGCACCTTCAACGATGCGCATGCCCGAGCCATGGGCACCATCACCACACGGGAAGCGGGTGATCTGGGCCATAATTGGATTTTCGCGCCAGTGTTGGATGTGGGTCGCGATCCACGTTGGCCTCGCTTCTATGAAACCTTTGGAGAAGATCCATTGGTCGCTTCGCGGATGGGGACCCAATTCGTGATGGGGATTCAAGACCCTGAAGCGGCTGCCCCCTATCAAGTGGCTGCCACAGCGAAGCATTTCATTGGCTATTCGACGCCAACCTCCGGATGGGACCGTTCGCCGGCGCTCATCCCCGATCAGATCTTGCATGAAGTGCATCGTCGCTCCTTCCAAGCCGCCATTGATGCCGGAATAAAAACCATCATGATCAACTCCGGCGAAGTGAACGGGGTGCCGGTGCATGCCAGCTATGAGATTCTGACCACCTTGTTGCGCGACAAAATGGGCTTCACCGGAGTGGCAGTGACTGATTGGGCCGACATCATCAAACTCACTGGCAGAGATACGGTCATGTTCCAACAGGAGCATTACCATCGCATCGCCGAGGATGAAAAAGAGGCCACCTACAAATCCATCATGGCCGGAGTGGATGTGAGCATGACACCGATGACCTATGACTTCGTGCGCATCATGCACGAATTGGTCGACGAAGGACGCATTTCGGTTGATCGCATTGATTTATCCGTGCGCCGCGTGTTGCGTCTCAAATTCGAGCTCGGGTTGTTCGAACATCCGATGCCCCGCAACGACCGTTTCGATCGCATCGGAACTCCGGAGCATAAAGCAAAAGCCTTGGGAGCGGCTCGTGAATCCATCGTGTTGCTTCGCAACGAAGGAAATGTACTCCCCTTGAGCAAAACACCTCGACAAATTCTGCTGACCGGCTCCAATGCCGATTGCAAAGCGTGCTTGAATGGCGGTTGGACGATGGAATGGCAAGGTGGTAACGAATCCCACTATCCAGAAGACATGCTAACGATCCGCACTGCGATCGAAGCTCAATTCCCGAACACAAAAATTGTGACCATGCAGGATGTGGGTGCAGTGGGAAGTGCGCAACGTCGGCGTTTTGATGCCGAAGCCCGCCGTTCGGATGTGATCATCGCCGCAGTCGGAGAAAAACCCTATACCGAGTTTGTGGGGAACCTCACCGATCTCACCATGCCGGAAAATGAGCTTCAGGTGATGCATGCTGTGAAGAATACCGGAAAACCGCATGGATGGATTTTGATCGAAGGACGTCCGCGTGTGATTCCAGGTGCGTTGGCGGATGCGGACTTCGTGATCTTCGCGGGGCTTCCGGGTTTCGAAGGGGCACAGGCCGTGGCGGAGATCCTGTCAGGAAACGTGAATCCGAGCGGACGCTTGTCGTTCACCTATCCCAAAGTGACGGGGCATTTCAATCCCTACGATCATAAGTCAACAGACCATACCTCTGCGAAATGGGAATTCGGTCATGGATTGAGCTATACTCCGATCACGTACACTGATTTCAAGCTCGATCGGACGGAGTTCACACGGGATGACGAGGTCGTGGCGTCGGTCACGATTACGAATACAGGGACCAGAGACGCGCGGCACAGTGTGCTATGGTTTATCCGAGACGAGGTCGGCTCCATCACACGTCCAGTCAAGCAGCTCAAGCATTATGAATCGATCACGCTCGCTGCTGGTGAATCGAAATCCGTAACGTTCACCATCCAACCGAACACCCATTTGACGTTCCCAGACAAAACCGGGAATCCGATATTGGAAGCTGGTGCGTTCACCATCCGGGTGGGCGACGCATCGGGCACCATCACCCTGAAATGAAAAAAGCCCGGTGGATCGCTCCATCGGGCTTTTTTTCTGTGCAAGTAGTGAAGCCAGGCTTCGTCTTGTTAAGGGTTAGTTGGCGTTGAGAAAACTCCTCAGCACCGTTTGCAAAATACCACCGTTGCGGTAATAATCCACCTCAACAGGCGTA
>CAYPOI010000024.1:0-2884 GCA_964412365.1 uncultured Chitinophagales bacterium
GACCCTACTGAATTCCCTTCTCGGCGTGAAATTGGCCATCGCCACGCATAAGGCTCAAACCACGCGTCACCGTATTCTTGGCATCTACTCCGACGACGACCGGCAGATCCTCTTCCTCGACACACCGGGAATTATTGATCCCCGTTACAAGCTCCAGGAAGCGATGATGAAAGCGGTGACCTCCGCTACCCGCGATGCCGATGTTGTGCTGCACCTCGTGGATGTGCGATATCCCGATGATGTCGACCTGGTGCGGAAGCAACTGAGCGGCGTCGGCAAACAAGTGATTCTCGGCTTGAACAAATGCGATTTGGCCGATGAGGAGACCATCGCCACATCGAAAGCCACTCTCACATCCGCATTCGGCTATGCCGAAATCCTCGAACTTTCCGCGAAAATGAACACGGGGCTCGACACCCTTCTCGACGCCATCACCCGTCGTCTCCTTCCGTTTCCACCGTTGTATCCGAAAGATCAACTGAGTGAGAATCCCGAGCGGTTTTTCGTGGCGGAACTCATCCGCGAACAGGTATTTCTGCAATACAGCGAAGAGATCCCCTATTCAGTGGCCGTCGACATCGCCTCATACGAGGAAGCGGAAGAGATCGACCACATCCATGCCGACATCATCGTCTCCCGCGATTCGCAAAAGGGAATCCTGATCGGGAAAGGCGGTATCGCCCTGAAACGCCTCGGAACCGCGGCCAGAAAAAGCATCGAAGAGTTCACCGGTCGACGAGCGAATTTGCAATTGTTTGTGAAAGTCCGTGAAAAATGGCGAGATAAAGACGCTTTTTTACGTGGATTCGGGTATCAGTAGAAATCGGTGTTGCACCGTATCCGGAAATGACCGTATACTTGTTGAAATGAAAACGAACTCCACCACGCCGATTTGTTGTTTGATGTGCTGTCTCTGACAGGGCATCGGGTGTAGTTCATTCATTCCGCCGAGCCCTTCAATTTTCTTGCAGGGCTTTTTTTATGGCGGTGTTCTTTGGTTTTAAAATTGCTCTTATCAAGAAAGACGGAGGGACAGGCCCGATGAAGTCTTAGCAACCGCTCGAAAGGGGTCAGGTGCTAAATCCTGCTTAGAACAGCCTCGCTGGTTCTGGGAAAGATGAGAGAAGGTGGAACTCGTTTGAGAACCCTCTTCTGTCGTCTTGTATGAAGCGCGGAAGAGGGTTTTTTTTTGCTTAAACGATTCTGATGAAAACGACATTCAATAGCTGGTACGACCAAAAAATGTATGCCACGCCCGAACTCGCGGCCGAGACGGAGCGCGTGGAGACATTACTCGAACAGGTGAAAACCATCGCCGTGGTAGGCATTTCCAAAAACGTGCAGAAAGACAGTTATTTCGTAGCCCGTTACCTGAAAAACGCCGGGTATCGTGTGATTCCGGTGAACCCGACCACGACCGAACTCCTCGATCAGGTCTGCTACCCAGACCTAGCCAGCATCCCCGAAAAAGTGGATGCGGTGGATATTTTTCGTCGCCCAGAAGACATTCCGGCGACGGTGAAGGAAGCGCTCGCGCTCAAGCCTCTTGTGATCTGGTGTCAACTTGGCACCGGCGACCACCCTGAGCTCAAAGCCGAGGTGGAATCACAGGGAATCGCGTTCATCCAGAACCGATGTATGAAGGTGGATCACCAATTTCTGATCCGCCCAAAATCCGACACCAAAACCGCTTAAAAAAATTATCAATCAGTTAGGGAAATCAACATGTCTAAGAACGGAAAACAACGTCAGTACAAATTCGAAACCTTGCAGCTTCATGCAGGTCAAGCGCCGGACCCAGCGACCAATTCGCGTGCCGTGCCCATCTATCAAACCACATCCTATGTGTTCAACGACACCGAGCATGCCGCCACGCTGTTCGCGTTGAAGGATTTCGGAAATATCTACACCCGGATCATGAACCCGACGACGGATGTGTTCGAGAAACGCATCGCAGCCCTCGAAGGCGGAGCCGCCGCTGTGGCCACATCCTCCGGTCAAGCGGCTCAGTTCCTGGCCATCACCACCATCGCGCAAGCCGGAGACAACATCGTGTCCACCAGCTTCCTGTATGGCGGAACCTACAACCAGTTCAAAGTGGCCTTGCCACGTCTGGGCATCCACGTGAAATTCGTGGAAGAAGACAGCATCGCGGCGTACGAAGCGGCCATCGATGAGAACACGAAAGGCATCTATGTGGAATCGATCGGGAATCCACGTAACAACGTGCCTGATTTCGACGGACTCTCCGCTTTGGCAAAAAAACACGGCATTCCGCTGATCGTGGACAACACGTTCGGTGCAGGCGGCGCCATCGCGAAACCCATCAAATGGGGCGCGAACATCGTCGTCGAATCGGCCACGAAATGGATCGGCGGTCACGGAACGTCGATTGGCGGAGTGGTGGTCGACGCTGGCAACTTCAACTACGGCAACGGCAAATTCCCGCTGTTCACCGATCCAGCTCCAGGCTACCATGGGTTGAATTTCTGGGAAGTGTTCGGCGATAAAGGTCCGTTCGGAAACATCGCCTTTGCGATCCGCGCCCGCGTGGAAGGGTTGAGGGATTTCGGACAGTCGCAATCCCCCTTCAATAGTTTCATGTTGCTTCAAGGCCTCGAAACCTTGTCGTTGCGCGTCGAACGCCATACACAAAACGCGCTTGAACTGGCCAAGTGGTTGCAAAAACAAGACGCGGTGGCGTGGGTGAGCTATGCCGGACTCGAAGACCATCCGTTCCACGAGCGGGCGAAAACGTACCTAGAGCCAGGGAAATTCGGTGCGGTACTCACGTTCGGTATCAAAGGTGGTTATGAAGCGGGACGAACCTTCATCGAAAGCCTGCAACTGGCCAGCCACGTGGCGAACGTGGGGGATGTGAAAA
>CAYPOI010000024.1:2984-30890 GCA_964412365.1 uncultured Chitinophagales bacterium
TTCATCGAAAGCCTGCAACTGGCCAGCCACGTGGCGAACGTGGGGGATGTGAAAACCCTGGTCATCCATCCGGCGTCCACTACGCACCAACAATTGAGCGATGCGGAACAGATTACGAGCGGTGTCACCTCCGACCTCATCCGCGTTTCGGTAGGTATCGAACACATCGACGACATCAAACTCGATTTCGAAGAAGCCTTCGCTTCAGTGAAGGTGACTGCCTAATTCATGAACAACGGAATCCGGATCCATCACCATCCACACCCGTTCACCACGGAATCGGGGCATGTCTTTCCTGAATTGGAGATTGCCTACAAGACCTGGGGAACGTTGAATGAAACGGCCGACAACGCCGTGCTCATCTGCCATGCCCTTACCGGGCATGCGGCAGCGGATGAATGGTTTCCGGGTCTGTTCGACAAAGATGGGATTCTAAATCCATCGCGTCAGTTCATCATCTGCTCGAACGTGTTAGGGAGCTGCTACGGCACTACGGGTCCACGGACCGGTAGTGCCCGTGGTGGCGATTTCCCTGTGGTCACCATCCGCGACATGGTTCGCGTGGAACAACTCCTGCTCGATGCCCTCGGCGTACGCGGCATCGAATTGGCCATCGGCGGCTCGATGGGCGGCATGCAAGTGCTGGAATGGAGCGTGATGGACAACCGGGTTCGCAGCATGATGCTCATCGCCATGGGGAAAGCCCATTCGGCTTGGGCCATCGGAATTGGCGAAGCGCAACGCCAAGCCATTTATGCCGATCCGAATTGGAACGGCGGACATTACCCAGCGGATTCGCCCCCTGCCGCAGGACTTTCCTCCGCGCGTCAGATGGGCATGGTGTTTTATCGAAGCGCGGAATCCTTCGAACGACGATTCGGGCGTGATGCGCAACCTGGACATCCAGAGCTATTCAAGGTGCAATCCTACTTGAATTATCAAGGCGCGAAACTGGTGGATCGGTTTGATGCGGTCACGTACGTGCGACTCACTCAGGCCATGGATTCGCATGATATCGCACATGGACGAGGCTCCTTCGAGGATGTGCTCGGTGCGGTCACCATCCCCGCTTTGGTTTTGGGGATTTCGTCGGACGCATTGTATTGGCCATGGGAACAAAAAGAACTCGCCCGCTTGTTGGGCAACGGAACGTATTCGGAATTGAACTCGGATGAAGGGCATGATGCCTTTCTGATCGAGTTTCCCAAAATGGTGTCGGCTTATCGCAATTGGAACAAATGAAATTACATGTCTTGAAATTCGGCGGCAGCTCTGTCGCCACCCCGGCCCGCATCCAAAACTCGGTGACCATTGTCAAAAAACGTCTCAATGAGGTGAAGGTAGCCGTTGTGGTTTCCGCCCTTGGCGGGGTGACGGATGAATTGATCGCCATCATGGATAAGGCCTGCGGAAACGATGCCCAATGGTCGGCCCGCTTCGACCATTTGCGGAAACGGCATTACGATTCAGCGCAAGAGTTGACCACGGGCTCAGACACCGCCGATCTTCTCGCGGCCTTGAACGAACTTTTCGAAGAATTCCTCAACCAGCTTCATCACATCCGCTTGGCCGGAAAAATCAGTGCCAAGCAGCGCGACCATGTGTTGTCGTTCGGCGAACGTCTCTCCTGCCGCATTTTCGCCGCCGCCTTGCGCGAGAACGGCGTGAAAGCCCAAAGTTTTGAATCACAGCATTTCGTGCGCACAAACAATCGCTTCGGCGATGCGGATGTCGACAATCTCGTGACCATGGAATTGGTGCGGAAGTTGCTCGGTCCGGCCAATGGGACCGTACCCGTCA
Source organism: uncultured Chitinophagales bacterium (assembly GCA_964412365.1). GTDB lineage: Bacteria > Bacteroidota > Rhodothermia > Balneolales > HLUCCA01 > CAMTWZ01. Next base: position 4,785 of record CAYPOI010000024.1, read on the forward strand.
TTACGGGCTTCATCGGTGCCACGGTTGATAACGAAATCACGACCTTGGGTCGATCCGGATCCGATTATACGGCCGGTTTGATGGGCGAAGCGCTCGGCGCGGATGTGGTCGAAATCTGGACGGATGTGAATGGGGTCTTAACTGCCGATCCGAACGTGGCGTCCACGGCGGTCACCATCCCCCGCCTCCAGTATGCGGAAATCGCGGAAATGGCCCATTTCGGCACCAAAGTGCTGCATCCGCGCACGGTGCTTCCGTTGGAAGAGCTGAACATCCCCATCCTCATCAAAAACTCCTTCGAACCGGAGCACGAGGGCACCCTCATCACGCATGAGTACAGCCGCACAAACGGAATGCTCAAATCGGTGTCGCTGAAAAAAGATATCCTGCTGTTCGGACTCAAAAGTAAAGGTCTCGACCGCATCGACGGATTGCTTCCGCGCGCCATGCACGCCCTCAGAGACGCGGGCATTCCGGTTCTGTTCAATTCCGCGGCATCGGCCGATTTCGGAATCACGTTCGCCATTCCGGACCATAAAGAAGTCCATGCCCGCGAGATACTGCTTGCCGCATTCGAACCGGAATACCGCAAAGGATTGATTGATGAGGCCATCACATTGGACCAAGTGAGCTTGGTGACGGTGATCGGCGATCGACTGATCCACGATCTGGGCTTATCCGGCGCCGTTTTGTCCGTATTAGGAGAAAATCATATCGCGCCGTTGGCCGTTGCGAAAGGGGTGGCAAACCGTCACTTGAGTCTGGTTTTGAAAAACGAGCAAGCCCGTACGGCAGTGATTCTGCTGAACGATCATTTCTGCGTGCATGCCGAGCGTGTGCGTCTGTTTGTTGCCGGCACCGGAACCATCGGTGGTGAATTGCTTGTCCAGTTGGGTGATGTGACCAATGAGGAATACGATTTGTCGGTGGTCGGTGCGTGCGACGGACAACGAATGATCTGGAATCCATCCGGATTGAACCCGATCGATGTGGAACGACTCTTGTCTGAAGGCGTTGTAACGGATTGGGATCACATCATCAAAACATTGGTGAATGATTTCGCCTACCGGACCATCTTCGTAGATGCGACCGGAAGTGCGGAAGTAGCCCGACTCTACACGAAATTGCTCAAAGCCGGCATCCATATCGCTACACCGAGCAAACGTGCGAACACCTTCGAGCAGTCGTACTTCGATACGCTGATGGAGTACACGCAAGGAAAATCGACCCACTACTTGTTTGAAACGACCGTCGGCGCAGGCCTTCCGGTCATCCAGACCATCAAGGATCTGATGCGGTCTGGCGACACCATCACCAAAATCACAGGCGTGGTGTCTGGGACCATGACCTACCTGTTTGATCAGCTGCAAAAGGGCGAGCCGTTCGGAGAAACCCTGCGCCGCGCACGTCGCCTCGGATACGCCGAACCCGACCCGCGCGACGATCTGTCTGGCGAGGACGTGGTGCGCAAATTCATCACTTTGGCCAGGGCATCGGGCATCCGTCTCGAGCGTTCGGATGTATCGGTCGAAAATCTGACTCCGGCCGAGTTGCGTCACCTTTCCACTGATGAATTCCTGGATCAAGTGACCGCATACAATGATGTGTGGAAAGACCGGGTGGAAGTGGCATCGAAAGCAGATCAAGTGCTTCGTTATGTGGGAACGTTGGAGAATGGAAAAATCCGCATCGGCGTGGAAGCCGTGCCGAAAACCTCACCCCTTGGATCGTTGCAAGGCATCGATAACCAAATCGCCATCTTCACGAGACGGTACCAGACATCACCGATGATCATCCAAGGTCCGGGCGCCGGAAAAGACGTGACCGCGGCCGGATTGCTGGCCGACATCCAGAAAATTGCGATCCGCATCGTCCGGTAATCGACAAAAAAGGTTCGGGATTCATCAATCGAGGAAAAGCATGGGTTGCCATTGAAGGGTATGTTTGGTAATGAGCACATCCATCCATTCGTTTCATATCCCCGTGATGGGAACCGGTTTTTCCATCGACACTCCGATCCGTGTCGGCCATTTGGGCATCGATTCGGTCATTTCCATCGTTGATGATCTGCTCGTTGAGCGGATCCGCAAACAATACTGCGCCGAATACGGACTCGATTTCAATAGCATCAGCCGCAACGCGGAAGACGGTCGCGCCCGACGCATCGCCGCGTATCTGGACATGGTGCAGGAAATCGTCACCCGCAAGTTTGATGACATCCGACATGCATCATTGGCCTACAGCGCCGAAAAACAGCGTTATTTCGAATTGATGGAGGATACTCATCCCCTGAAAGCGCTGTATTTGCGTTTCACCAGCATCACGGATGAGTCGGAAAAACAAGCATTGGAAGCGGACTTGACCGCCGCCATGCGTCCGGGCTCCATCGATGTGAACATCATGTCGAAAGTGGATCGCCTCGACCCGGCCAACGAACTCAGCGATGCCGTCGCGGCTTTGAAAGGGTTTGTGATGAGCAAGGTGGATGCGGCGGTGGTGCTGTCGGCCGGTTTCAATCCGAGATTGTACTCCGCGTTGGCGTCGTTTCAGGACATGTATCGTGATGAATCCGGCAAGCTGAAAAAACGCATCATTCTGAAAGTCAGTGATTATCGCTCCGCACTCATCCAAGGCAAATTCTTGGCTAAAAAAGGTCTGGAAGTGAGTGAATTTCGGGTGGAATCCGGGTTGAACTGCGGCGGACACGCCTTTTATTCCGATGGAAAACTGCTGCCCAGCATCTTGAAAGAATTTCGCGAGCAACGCGACCAGCTCAAATCGGAATTGCAACCCATGATCGAATCGTTTTATGCCACGATGGGATGGGCGTACAATGCCGATGGATCTGATACGGCCGAAATCACCGTGCAAGGTGGCATCGGCACGGATGGTGAACGCAAACGAATCTTAGAGGAATATGGCATCGAACGCACAGGATGGGGAAGCCCGTTCTTGGTGGTTCCAGAAGCGACGAATGTGGACAGCGAGACCCTGAAACGACTGATTCAAGCCAATGAGGGCGATCTGTATCTGAGCCAAGCGAGTCCGTTGGGCGTTCCATTCAACAATCTTCGGAATTCCGGATCGCAGGAATGGCATGCCAAACAAGCGGATAAAGGCAAACCCGGATCTCCATGCCCGAAAGGATTTCTCAAGTCGAACACCGAATTCACGACGGAAGCGATCTGCACGGCATCATCCGAATACATGGGCTTGAAATTGCAACAAATCGAGGAGTCCAGCGAGCCGGAATCCGTGAAAGCCAAACAACGGGCGAATGTTCTGGTGAAAGAATGTCTCTGCGTGCATTTAGGAAACGCATCCCTCATCAATCTTGGGATCATCAAAGAATCGCAGGGGCCGCAAGCCATCTGCCCGGGACCCAATCTGGCTTGGTTCAAAGGTCCGTACTCTCTGAACCGGATGATCGATCATATCTATGGCCGTGGAGAAAGCTTGGTTCCGAGCGAACGTCCACATATGTTCGCCAAGGAAATCACGATGAACATCGATTATCTGGAAACGCTGATCACCAACCGCAATCCAGACGACAAAAAGCAAAATCAGTACCTGGAAACCGTGATCCGCAATCTTCAGGAAGGGATCGACCGATGCAAGGAACTGACATCCAGACAAGCGTTTCCGAACGAAAACCTGGATTCATTGGCTGTTGTGGCTACAGAACAAGAAGCCCGATTGGAGCGGATTTATTCGTCCATTGCGATTCCAGTTGCGTAGTCATGCGGAGCGTTGTATATTTAAGACAAATAAGTCTTTTATTATATCATGCTCTCAAAAGCCTGCACATACGGACTCCTCGCCTCCTTCTATGTCGCCAAAGCGAAAGGATCGGATTATGTGTCGATCCGGCAGATGAGCGATGAATTGGGCATCTCCTTTCATTTCTTGACGAAGATTCTGCAAAAGTTGACATCCGCAGGCATCATGGTGAGCCATAAAGGTCCGAAAGGCGGCGTGAGCATCGGGCGGAATCCCGCCACCATCACGCTGTTGGATATCATCACGGCCATCGACGGACCTGAATTGCTTAAAGAATGCATTTTAGGTCTGAAGGGATGCGGGCACGAGCGCCCATGCCCGATGCACCATCGTTGGCTAGACATTCGCAATGACCTGACCAAACTGTTCACAGAACGGAACCTGGCCAACGCGTCCGAAGAGATTTTAAATTTGGACCTACGCCTCACCTGAATTTTTTTAACCATAATTAAGACAAAATACTCCGATATATGAAACCCATCCTAGAACAACACATCGGCGAGATCGTCGCCGCGAACTACCTCAATGCTGGGGTTTTCCATAAATACGGCATCGATTTCTGCTGCGGTGGCGGTGTGTCGTTGGCACATGCCTGCGCCAAGCACAATCTGAGCACGGAGACCATCATTGGTGAGCTCGATCTGATCGCTCGTCAATCCGAAAAAGCAGATGATTATCAGAATTGGTCGGCTGATCAGCTGATCGATCACATCGAAAACACCCATCACACGTATGTGAAAAGCAAGCTGCAGGAAATCACGGATTATGCCGTGAAAGTGGCCCGCGTGCATGGTGAGCGCCATCCCGAGAACATCGTCATCCGTGATGCGTTTTTGGCCTTGGCTATCGAAATGCGCTCGCATATGTTCGATGAGGAAACCGTCGTATTTCCGATGATTCGATCGGGATCGAACGGATTCCGCAATCATTTTAAGGAATTGGAGGCCGAACATGAAGCGGCCGGAAGCTTGATGGCCACGATCCGTGAGGCCAGCAACGGGTTCACTCCACCGGAAGACGCCTGCGCGACCTATCGGATCTTGTACTTGAACCTGGCCGAATTCGAAGCCGATCTGCACAAGCACGTGCACCTCGAAAACAACATCCTGTTCAAGAAATAAGGATCGCGGTTCCGGTCAGATTGTCGTGACTGTCGTCTGCCCGGAACATCACGCGTTCGAACAGCATCCGAAGCCAGGTTTTGGGATCATCTGTCTTGCACAGATCGAAGATCATTTCGGGTTCATAGACATATTCCCATAGGCCGTCGCTGCATAACAGAATCGCATCCCCTTTCATCAACGCCAGAGGTTCTGGTGTGATGGCGGGGTTGCATTCTTCCGTTTTGCCAAGGGCGCGAGTGATGCGGTTCCGATCCGGATGGGTACGCAGTTCCGGATAGGTGATCTCTCCTCCAGCGAGCAATGCCGCCACCACGCTGTGGTCTTGGGTTTGATGCAGGATGTCGCCATTGCGGATCACATAGGCCCGGCTATCGCCGATATGGGCGATGAGCAGTTTCTCGTCGGCGATCACTGCAGCAACCAAGGTGGTGCGCATGCCGGTGGAGTCATCCCCTTCTTTTTCTTCCAGAATGGCATGTTGCGCGGCGAAGACGGCCTCTTTCAGATTTTCTGCGGTCGCAGCCGGCTTCGTCTTGAAGTGGGCGACAAAGGCTTCTGTCGCACGTTTCGAAGCCACATCCCCATGCAAATGCCCTCCAACCCCGTCGCAAACCACCCAAACCGAGGTGCCGGCCTCATCCACATGAGACAAGACCGCATCCTCGTTGTATGTGCGCCCGCCGGGGTGGGTCAATTCAGCATGGCTCAATTTCATGCGTTTTCCAGCCCCACTTTGAAGGAGATGGACGAACCGCTCAGATAGAAACGGTCGCCCGGTTGAAGCACATATTTTTCACCGGCATTGAGTTTTTTGCCGTTGCGCAAGTAGGTGCCGTTGGTGGAATGGGCGTCTTCGATGGTGAAGGTTTTGCTGGATGCTTCGTATTGGACCAAGCAGTGGCGTTTGGAGACATCTTCGGTATCGGCTGGGAAGATCAGATGCGAAACACGCGGATCACGACCGATCGCCAAGGGTTCGGTGCCCATTTCGAGACGACTTCCGGCCAACGCACCGCTGAGTCCGGTCAACACCGCTTTGGCAGGTCCGGTGCCATTGTATGCCGATCCACCATAGGATTTCCGGGTCACCAATTCCTTGCCTTGGATCACCGCTTCCTTCACCATGATGTTTCCACGTTTGGTGAGCGACAGATACATGGCGAAGCCTCCCATGAAGATCGAAAACCCGAGAATCGACATCAGCATCGGATTGTTCTGGATCTTGGCACTTTCAATGGCTTCTTCGGCACGTATGCGGGCTTCTTCGGATTCGGCACGGGCGGAATCGGCTGTGGCTCGCGATGATTGAACATCTCGACGGGCACGATCCAAGCTGGCGATCATCGCATTCAGTCGGGTCTGTTGCTCAGCCATTTGCTGGCTCTGTGCGGTCACTTCGGCCTGACGTCGTTCGGTTTCAGCATGCAAACGCGTGATTTCACTTCGGGTCAGCTCCATCTCGGAGACGCAGCCAGCGGTCGCGATGGTTGCCGGAATATTGAACTGTCGGATCGCCGGTAGCAGTTCATCCAAGTGAACCGCGAAGTTGATCACATTTTCCGAAGCGTCATCGAAATCGGCGATGGTAAAGGTGTTCGTACCGATCACTTGGTTACACACGTTGAACATGGGTCCACCTGAGTTCCCGCCATTGATGGCCGCATCCGTCTGAATCACTTTGCGACGGCGGCTGTCTTTCGTCGTTTGGATGATGTTGATCCGTCCAAAGGTCACAACCGGATCGTAATCCGCTTCATCACTTAAACGGGACAATCCTGGAAATCCAACCACTGCCAAGTCTACCCCTGTCACAATTGCTGGAGAATAGGCCAATGTCGCTGCTGGACGACCATGTGGCTGTTGCGCTTCAAGTATCGCCAAATCCTTCTTCTCATCGCTCCACACCACTTTTGTTATGATTTCCTTGTTTGGAGCAACCAGGAGTTTGAAAACCATCCCTTGAAACGCACTTACGGCTGGCCAATCGCTTTTGCGAATCTCGTTGTAGAAATTTTTACCATATTCATTGCCACGGGCAACATGTTCATTCGTTACGACATGCCTTTCGGTGATTGCGTAACCCGTACCCGACCATACCGGACCCAATTCTTGTCCGTTGATGATCAGATACGCCTGCACTTTCATGGTGTGGCTTTTCAATTGCGGAACATTCTGGGCGGTCAACGAACCCGCCAAGAGTGTTGGAAATAGGATGAGGAAAAGGAGTCGTCTCATAATATGCTCGTGATGCTTAGGGTGATGACGGTGGTGTTGTCTTGATATGGGTGATTTTTAGCCATGGCGCGCTTGACCAGCTCTTCGGCTGGGTTCGGTGAGTCGCCAGACAGGATGTCGACTATCTCGGAATCGGAGAGGGATCGATACAAGCCATCGCTGCACATCAGGATGACATCTGCTTGTTTCAATGGAAAGGCGGTTTTGCTTTGGTCGATGCGGGTGAGTTCTTTGAGTCCGATGAAACTGGTGAGAGCGTCTTTTTCGGGATGTTGCCTCGCATCGCTCAAATCGGATTGACCGCGGATCACATCTTGGTACAGATCCAGCACATAGCTATGCTCCATGTTCACTTTCGACAACTCCTTATTGCGGAGCAGATAGATCTGGCTGTCGCCAACAGAGAGCCATTTCATGGCGCGATCCTCTAAAAAAACCCCCAGAAGCGTGGTGCCGGTACCTTCTTCCTCTCCGGAGTCTTTGCCCAGTTGAAACACGGCGCGATTGGTCGCTTCCACGTCCAACGAACTCATGAATTCACGGATAGCCAATTTGCTGGCTTCCGCGCCATTCTTCATTCCACCCATACCATCGGCGATGACGGCGATGAAGGGGGATTTGGCCGGATCCGACATCGCGAAGGCGTCTTGCTGTTGGCGGCGCATGCCGAGATGTTGGGCTTGTCCCAAACGAATGGTCATGTTCCCGACCTCCAACGGATGCGCATCATTTGTTCTCCGGACGGGTTCGTCGGAGGACCCTGCTGCCGAATCGGTGGCTTTGGATGCCGACTTACGACGGCGGAACAGCATGATCAGCGCGATCAACATCACGATTCCAATTCCAACCACATAATCATAACCGATGGACTCCGTTACCGGATTCTCCCGGGCGATCGACATCGATATCAATGTATCGCTTTGCGCTTCCGGCTCGACCGGCATCTCAGCGGTTTCGATAGGTTCCGGGCGCGGAGTGCGTTCTCGAGGGAGTTCGACCGTGTCTTGCACGACGATCCGTTTGGCATCCTTGCTTGGTTTCGCTAACGAATCCACCGCGAGGCTGTCGGTCGATACGAGGGAAATCAGGCCCATGTAAAGGAATCGCTGCAGAACGGAATGAATCGGAACTGACTTTGCCCGATTTCGATCTTGTCGAAGTGATTCAATACCGTTGGCATGTCCACCGGCTGGTCGTTGAGATAGGTCATGCCACGTCCGTCGCCCGGAGCGATGCGAAAGGAGTTGGTTTTGGGATCGTAACTGATCACCGCATGCTTCTCACGTGAAATCATATCGTCGCCAGGAATGGAGATATCCATGGATGCGTCGCGACCGATGAAATTCCGTTGCCCCTTGATGCGGAAATCCTTGCCCTTATCGGCGCCTTCCACACAAACAAGCCAGCCACAAACCGGGTCCAGATTTCCTTGCTTTTTGAAATGACCCACCGTGCTTCCAGGTCCCGCACTCGCTGGTGCTGGATTTCCTTTCGGCGCGGATGGAGCCGCGATCGTTTTGCCACTGGCATCGGTCGGAGCGAAGGTCGGTTCACTGCGTTTGGGGATGGTCGGACTGATATCCAAATCCATCACACCACAATAAGGACAAGTGGAATGTTTCGCATTTTCGAAAAAATGTCCGTGATCGCATCTGATCATTGCCATGAGTCGGGCTCCGTTTAGACGTTAGTTTTGTGTTCCGTTGAGGTAGAAATAATCATAATCGACAGTGGCGGGTCCTTCGACGAGCACTCCGAACCGATTTCCATGAAGAGATGCGATGGTATGGCGGGCGACCAGCGTTTCGTTGATGAAAAAGGTGTAGTTCGTTCCGCGCTTCTCGATCTTCAAAATGTTGTACAAGGCACCACGACGGATCGCCGAGTTCGACACGAAGTTTTCGATCGGCACCCATGCGGAGCCGTTGTACTGACCGATATAGAGGGTTCCGTCCGTCCGAACGGTGAAGATGTGATATTTCCCATCCGCCTCACCGAACATCAACCCCGTTTGCTTGGCTTCGCTTGGTGCCACATTGTGTCGAACACGGGTGGTGATGGTGATGTCTTTGGTCAAATCGATCGGGAAAGCAGGATTGTGACGATGAAGCCGATCGTTGGTCACTTGCATCCGGTACAAACCACCGGTATACAATGATTTTCGTTCGGTCAGATTCTCCGTTGGAAAATCGTTGTTGTTGGAATTGAATTCGTTGGCATAGGAAAACGGTGTGGCCGTAGGACGAACCGGCTCTCTTACAGGCTCACGAACCGGTTCACGTACTGGAGTTCTCATCGCCTCAGCGATCTCTCTCGCATAGGCCAAACGCTCGTTTCGAATCGTGATCGAATCCTGCGCAGCCGCCATCAGCGATATATGGGCCACGCTATCCGGACGCAGCGCGCCAGCCGCTTTGAAGGAGATCAACGCGTCATCATAGTTACCCGCATTGATTTCGCCCTCACCTTGCTCGATCAGAGACCGATACGGCGTATCGATGATCACCTCTGCGACAGGTTCGGGTCGAGGCTCGGAACCTTGCATGACATACCATCCCACAAAGGCCACAACCAAGACAGCCGCCGCGATGCCGATCCATTTACCGATACCACCGGATTTAGACGCTGATGTCGATTTCGGCTCTTTCTTGATGGTCGGAGCGATATCCGGCTCTGAAACCGGTGCTGGCGCGGCAGGAGCCGATGGAATCGACATCCCAGCCAACAAGGCTTGAAATTCAGGGATGGATTGCGGCCGGTCTTCCGCCCGGATCGCCATCGCCCGATGAAGGGCATCCGACACCGATTGCGAAATCTCCGGCTTCATGTCTTTGACCGTCGGCAATTGGTCTTCATACAAGCGCTCGGTCGCTTCCGCTGGTACCGAACCCGTCATCATATAATACATGGTGGCGGCCACGGCGTAGATATCGGTCCATGGTCCCTGCTTTCCTTTGCCGTGATACTGCTCTGGCGGCGCGAAACCCGGGGTCAACACCACCGACATGCTCTTGCTTCGCTCATTCATCGATACTCTTGCCGCACCGAAATCCAACAAGATCACACGCTTCGATGAGGTCAGAAAAATATTATGAGGCTTGATGTCGCGATGCAGAAACCCTTTGTTATGCACTTCATGCAAGCCATCTAGAATCGGATACATGATGCCAAGGGTGATGGTCTCTCCCAACACATTCCCCTTGCTCGTCATGTATTCGTTCAACGACATCCCGTCGTAGTAATCCATCACCATGTACGCGGTGCCGAAATTCTTGAAGAACGTCTTCACACGAACCACATTCGGATGGTCGAATTGCGCCAACGTGCGGGCTTCGTTGATGAACTGCTCCAATCCGTACGAAAAAAGCTTGGAATCGTCGTTGGTATGCGGTTGGACGGTGGCCCGGTCGTTCGCCCGACCCGCCAAATCACGTGGCAAAAATTCTTTGATGGCCACATATGTCTGCAAATACATATCCCAAGCGAGGTAGGTGATCCCGAAACCGCCGGGTTTTCCCAACACTTTTCCGATGAGATATTGCTCGTTCAGAACGGTACGATGCGCCAACAAAATCGGACTACGTTCTTGGGACTCATCGTAACCACATGTCGGACATACGGATACGTTTCCTTTTTCACTAAAACAACCCGGACACAGGTTCTGATTCTCCATGACGATGTACTGATATGACGGTGATAGGTGCTATTTCTCTATTCCAAATAACGTACCAAAGAAATCTCCAACCTGCAAAGTGGATGAGCACTTGACATTCCATGTGGAAATACGCTACTTTGTGGGAGATTGTGGGAAGAAGTGGGAGAAAACCCCAAAACGACCCACGCCACTGCTTTGGCAATCGGTGGCTTGATCTTGTTTGGCAATCCATAGCAATAAAATCCGCGGTACCGTGCCCAGTTTCAAGGGTGAATATGAACATGCGCTGGACGCAAAAGGTAGAGTCAGCTTTCCTGCAAAGCTGAGGAAGTACCTCAACCCAGACGCCCAAGAACGCTTCACCATCGTGAAGGGACTTGAGACATGTCTTTATCTCTACCCCGAAGACCGCTGGAAAGACGTTGAAGACCGCCTGAGCGAAATCAATTCATTTAGCACGGAAGGACGAACCGTCATCCGGAATTTCCTTCGCTCGGCCGACGACCTCGAACTCGACAACGCCAACCGTTTGGCGCTGCCGGCGAAACTCACCGAATGGGCCGGCATCACCGGCAAAGTGATTTTCATCGGTAGCGGCGACAAAATCGAACTATGGTCTCCTGAGCATCTCGACCAACAGGATCAAACCATGGATGTCGCCACTTGGCAAGATCTATTTGAAAAAGTGATGGGAAACAAACACACCTGATGTCTACCTCATCCTACCACGTGCCTGTGCTTTTGGCTGAATCGGTGAATGGGCTCGTGACGGATCGAAACGGCATTTATGTGGATGCGACCCTAGGCGGAGGCGGCCATAGCACCGCCATCCTGCAACGTCTCGGACCAGAGGCCTCCCTTTATGGGCTGGACCAAGACGACGATGCTCTCAAGGCCACAGCAGCCTCACCTCTGTTATCAGGTGATCAACGGTTTCACCCTGTGAAGGGAAATTTCGGTTTTATGGACGCTCTCCTACATCCTTCCATCCACGGCAAACTCAGCGGAATCCTGCTCGACCTCGGTGTCTCCAGCCATCAGATCGACGAAGGCGCGCGCGGGTTCAGTTTTCAAGCCGACGGACCCTTGGATATGCGGATGAATGCCTCGCGCGATTTGTCGGCCTATGAGGTGGTGAACACCTATCCGGAAGCCGATCTCAAAAAAATCTTCTACGAATATGGGGAAGAGCGCCATAGCGCACGCATCGCCAAACAGATCATCGCGAACCGTCCCATTTCGTCCACCCATGCGTTGAAGCAATTGGTGGAACGCCTCACGCCGGGTCCGCATGCACTGAAATCCGTCGCGCGCATCTTCCAAGCCATCCGCATCGAAGTGAACCGCGAGTTGGACATGCTCTATCGCGTTCTGGAAAGCAGTTTGAATTTGCTCGCTCCTGGCGGCCGACTTGTCGTGATCGCCTACCATTCCCTTGAAGACCGTCCCGTGAAGCTCTTCATGCGCAGCGGAAACCTCGCCGGAACCGTGACCAAAGACTTCTACGGCAACGACCTGTCTCCTTGGAAGCTGATCACTCGCCAGCCCATTGTGGCGGATGAAGCCGAAACCCGGCTCAACCCCCGGGCACGCAGCGCGAAGCTCCGCATCGCCGAAAAAATCGGAGGTGCGCCATGATGGTCCGTTCCCCGAATCTACCCGCATCCGAATACAGCGGTCCGAAAGCGGTGAATCTCAAGCGCGTGTTGCCGACCCCCGCCAAGCCGAAAGGCCGCATCCGCACCGCCATCAAATCGATGCACATTCCGGCTTGGAAAGTGATGCTCTACACCGTGCTCGCCGGACTCTTCGGCGCCGTGTATCTGCAGCACGTGTTCACCACGCAAGCCATTCTGCGCGAAGTAAATTTGCTGCATCGGGATCTGGACCGTGCCACGATCCGCCATAACGAACTGCGTTTCACTTATGAGCGCATGACCGGCCCTGCCGACGTCTATCTCCGATCCAAAGACATCGGATTGATGGATGGCGGACCCGCGGACCACATCATCACCCTGGACTAAGCCATGAACACACGCGCGTTTATCGTTCTCGGGCTGATGTTGCTGATTCCAGGTGCGATCACGCTGCAGATCATGCGCATCCAATTCCTTGAAGGAAGTGAGTTGCGCGCGCTCTGGGGCGAGCAAGCGATCGATTATGTGCCGATTCCGGCCGAACGCGGCCACATCCTCGACGCTAGCGACCGTATTTTGGTCAGCAATTCCGTTTCCTATAGCGTGATTGTGGATCCCTTGGCGCCGAGAACATCCCGTGCGAATTTGGATGCGATTTGCGCCACATTGGCTCGCTTCACGGACTCCTCGAAAGAAGCCTATCAAGCCAAAATCCGGAATGCACCGAAAGGCTCTCGTTATGTGTTGTTGGAGCGTGGCGTGAGTCGGCAAGGGCACGACGCCTTGCGTGAATTGGGCATCCGCGGACTCATTTTGGAAGAGCATTTCCGTCGCCGCTACAATTACGAAACCTTGGGCGCACACACTCTGGGTTACGTGAATCACAATGTGGACGGCATGATGGGATTGGAGTCGAGCTTCAACTCGATGTTGAAAGGCACGGAAGGTGAACAACAGGTGCAGCGTGACCGGAATGGCCGCATCCGTGCTGTCGTCGGCGCTCCGCGTCGCCGTCCGGTGGCTGGACACTCCATCCGCACCACCATCGATGCAAGAATTCAAGCCATCGTCGAAGAAGAACTGATGGCAGGTGTGCTTCGCTCGCGATCGAATCACGGAACCGTGATCATCGTGGATCCCGAAACCGGCGCCATCAAGGCCATGGCGAATTATCCCACCTTCAATCCGAACACGCCGGCGCGTTACAGTGATGAGAACCGTCGCGATTTCGCGATCGCCGACATGATCGAGCCTGGCTCCACGTTCAAGCTCATCACGGCCGTCGCCGCGACCGAGCAGGGCGTGATCAAGGAGGATGAGATTTTCCATACCCCGGCGAACGGACAAAAACGCATTTACGGACAAATGATGCGCGATCACGATCCTCTGGGATCGATCGACTTCCGAAATGTGATCCAAAAATCATCCAACATCGCGACGTCCGAAATCGCGATGCGTCTCGATAAGCAGACGTTCTATCAATATGCGCGGAATTTCGGGTTCGGAACGCCGACTGGCATCGATCTTCCGGGCGAGGAAGCGGGCCGGTTGCAGCGTCCGCACAGCTGGTCGCAAGTGACCCTTCCGTGGATGTCGATCGGTTATGAAATTCAAGTGACACCTCTCCAAATGGCGATGGCTTACGCCGCGTTCGCCAATGACGGTAAGCTGATGCGCCCCTTTGTGGTGGATGAAGTGATCGACGAGCGTGGCCGGGTTGTGCAAAAAACACGTCCACATGTGGTTCGCTCGGCTGTACGTCCACGTACCATCGCCGACCTCTCGCCTATTTTCGAAAGCGTGCTCACCGAGCAAGGAACCGCCGAATTCGCACGTGTGGAAGGGGTTCAGATCGCTGGCAAAACCGGAACCGCACAGAAATACATCGACGGCCGCTACCGCACCCGTTACCGCGCCAGTTTCGTGGGTTTCTACCCTGTGGACGACCCCAAATATGTCTGCTTTGTGCTGATGGATGAACCCCGCACCAGCATTTATGGTGGCGTGGTATCCGGACCCGTTTTCCGCAACATCACCCAGCGCATTCTGGCTTTGGATGAGCGCCTGCATCGCGAAGTGGTGGTCGATCCCGATTCCATTTCCTATGTGGTGCCGCGTTTGGATGGCTATTCGAAGGATGACGCGTTTGTGTTGCTCGATCAAATGAACCTGCGCTACGATACCGAAGGCAAAGGAACCCAGATCGAATCGCAAGTACCGAAAGCCGGAACACGCATCGCCCGTCGCGACAAAATCACGCTGACATTGACCGGAGGAGCGCCATGACATTGGGCCAACTCCTCAAGATTTGCAAGCCGAAAGCCATGATGGGTCCGCATAAGGAGCCCAAAGGCCGATTGACGGACGATTCCCGTGCCGTCACGCCCGGTTCCATCTTCATCGCGGTGAAGGGTTTGGTGTCGGATGGGCACGATCACATCGCATCCGCTCTGGAAAAAGGCGCTTCGGTCGTGATTTGTGAGCGGTTCGACTTACCTGTGCCGAATGCCACGATTCTTCTGGTGAAGCGCACACGGGATGTTCTGATGCCGCTCGCACTGGCCGATCAAGGTCATCCGGAAAAAGGAATGAAGCTGGTCGGCATCACCGGAACCAATGGAAAAACCACGGTTTCCACGCTCATTTGGCAGGTTTTGCGCAAATTGGATCTGAATGCCGGATTGATCGGTACCGTGGAAAAACGCTTCAATGATGTGACGGTCGACAGCAAACTCACCACGCCTGGAGCCCTCGAGTTGGCCGCGGATTTACGGAAGGCCGCAGATGCCGGATGCCAAGTTGTGGCGATGGAAGTATCGAGCCATGCGTTGCATCAGCGCCGGACCAAGGGCTTGAACTTCGCTGTGGGAGTCTTCACCAATTTGACGCACGATCATCTGGACTACCACGGATCCATCGACGCCTATTCGCGGAGCAAACGTCTGTTGTTTGATGGATTGCGCAAGAGCTCGGTGGCCATTGTGAACCACGATGATCCATCCGGCGCGGCGATGTCTGCCAAAACACGCGCCGAGGTATGGGCGGTGCGGATGGGGGATTCCGACATCAAGATCCTATCCAATTCCGTGAACGGATTGGTACTGGATGTGGATGGGACCATCATTCAAAGTCCGTTGGCCGGACGCTTCAATGCATACAATGTGGCGCAAGCCTACCTCTCCTGCGTCGCCCTCGGCCTCAATCAATCCAATGTAGCGGCCGCGCTCTCCGACGCTCCCGGCGCGGCAGGACGCTTAGAGCGCGTAGCCACATCCGGCAACATTCCGGCAGTATTCGTCGATTACGCCCACACTCCCGATGCGCTCGAAAATGTGCTGTCCACGCTCGCATCACTCAAAGAACCTGGTCAATCCCTCGCGTGTGTGTTCGGCTGCGGCGGAAACCGTGACACAACCAAACGACCCAAGATGGCCTCCATCGCCGAGCGCTTCTGCGATCGCGTGGTGATCACATCCGACAATCCTCGGTATGAAGAACCTGATGCCATTCTCGACGACATCATGACCGGTTTCAGCGCGAATGCGAAGGTTCAGCGAATCACCGATCGACGCGACGCCATCGAAACGACCATCCGAACCGCATCCGTCACCGATGTGATTGTTGTGGCGGGCAAAGGTCATGAAACCTACCAAGAAATCAAGGGCGTTCGACATCCCCTCGACGACCGACTCATCGTTCACGATGCTCTAAGCCGGAGAACCAACTGATGCTATACTGGTTGCTTGATTTTATAGAGGTCAATTTCAATCCGCCCGGTTTCGGTGTGTTCGCTTACATCACGGTGCGTGGCGCGTTGGCCGCCTTCACCGCATTGGTGTTTTCCGTGTTTTTTGGCAAACGCATCATCGCGTTGCTGCAGAGATTGCAATTGAAAGAGACCATCCGCATGGATATCGACCTGCCCGGTCATCATTCCAAAGCCGGAACCCCGAGTATGGGCGGACTCATCATCATTTTCGCGACGGTTGTGCCTACGATTTTATGGATGGATCCGACGAATCCCTACTTCCTGCCCATCCTGTTCGTGATTTTGGCCCTGGGTGGCGTCGGATTCATGGACGATTACATCAAGATCATCAAGAAAGACAAAAAAGGCTTGATGGGTCGCCTAAAAGTGACGGGACAAATCCTTGTCGGACTGGTTCTGGCATCCTTCCTGTATTTCCACCCCTCGTTCGAAGGATATAACACCATCACGACCATTCCTTTCGTCAAGAATTACCATATCGATTACGCCTTCTTCGGTGAGATGTGGGGATGGGTCATTTTCTTCCCAGTCGTCATTTTTATTCTCACCGGTGTGAGCAATGCGGTGAATCTGACCGACGGACTCGATGGATTGGCCAGCGGCACATCCGCCATCGCGGGCATCGCGTTGGGGATCTTGGCCTATGTGTCGGGACGTGTGGATTTCTCGAACTTCTTGGACATCATGTATCTGCCCGGAACCGGTGAATTGGCCATTTTCTGCGCGGCGATGGTCGGTGCTTGCTTCGGATTCCTGTGGTACAACACCTATCCCGCCGAAGTCTTCATGGGCGATACCGGATCCCTTGCCTTGGGCGGATCCATCGCGGCTGTCGCTCTCATGGTTCATAAAGAATTGCTGCTTCCGATCCTCTGCGGTGTGTTCGTGATGGAAACCTTGTCCGTGATTCTTCAGACGGGCTACTTCAAGTACACGAAAAAACGATATGGCGAAGGTCGTCGACTCTTCCTCATGGCACCGATCCATCACCATTTCGAGAAACGCGGCTGGAAAGAGCCGAAAATCGTGGTCCGTTTTTGGATCGTGGCCATTCTGTTGGCCGTCTTCACCCTCATCACCCTGAAACTCAGATGAGAAACTTGAAACACACATCGGTGGTGGTGGCTGGGGCTGCGAAAAGCGGCATCGCCGCAGCGCGTTTGCTCAAATCCGAAGGAGCGGATGTGTTCTTGACGGATTCCGGTGTGATGACGGGTCAAACCAAAAGCTTATTGATGTCGCTGGGAATCGCGTTTGAGGACGGCGGACATTCCGAGCGCGCGTTTGCGGGCGAATTTGTGGTGGTGAGTCCAGGTGTGCCGGATGAAGCCCCCATCATTCAGGGTTATTTGTCGGCCGGAAAAGACGTGTTCTCGGAAATCGAGCTGGCTTCTTGGTTTGAGAACGGCCGCATTGTGGCGGTGACCGGTAGCAATGGAAAAACAACGACCGCCAGTTGGCTCAATCACATGTGGGACACCGCGAACGCGCCGCATGTGTTGGCCGGCAACATCGGAATCGCCTACAGCGATGTCGTCAAGACGACATCATCCGATACAACGTCCCTTCTGGAGATCAGCAGTTTTCAGTTGGATCATATTCAGAGCTTTCGTCCATCGGTCAGCATTCTGCTCAACATCACGCCCGATCACTTGAACCGCTATCAGTACCAATTCGAGCGTTATGTGGCCTCGAAAATGCGGATCTGTGAAAATCAGCGCAACGACGACGTCTTCATTTATTGGCTGGAAGACCCGGTGGTGGGTCCGATCGTCGAAACCATGAAAGGTAAGCCAGACGCACCTCGCTTCCTGGCGTTTTCCGACACGCGTCGCCCCGATGAAGGCGTCTATGTGCGCGATGGCCAAATCGTTTTTCATCTCCACAACCAAGAGGAAATCCTGATGCTCGTTGAAGACATCGGCCTTCGTGGCCGCCACAATCTCCATAACGGTTTGGCTACGGCGCTGGCCGCGCGTGTGAGCGAAATCAGCAATGAGTTCATCCGGGAAAGCCTGATGCGGTTCGAAGGGGTGGAACACCGCCTCGAGAATGTGCGCGTGCTCAACGGCGTGGGCTACATCAACGACAGCAAAGCGACCAATGTGAATGCCGTGTGGTATGCGCTCGACAGCATCCGGAATCCACTGGTATTGATTCTTGGCGGACGCGATAAGGGGAACGACTATGCCGAACTGATTCCGCAGATCCATTCGAAAGTGCATACCATCATCGCCATTGGCGAAGGGACGGCCGCCATCGAAACCCAGCTCCGCGAGCATGTGCCGACCTTTTTGAAAGCCGGCAGCATGGAAGAAGCCGTGAAATTGGGCTCAAAAGCGGCGAAACGAGGCGAAACGGTGCTCCTGAGTCCGGCCTGCGCGTCGTTCGACATGTTTGAAAACTATGAGCATCGCGGACGCGAGTTCAAAAAGTATGTGAACCAATTGTAAGATGATTTTCGGACCAACCGCACGTCGGGACGCACAGTCCTTCATCCTCGATCAGTCGCCCGAGCGCGACATGGGCAAAGCGCGCACCAGCGACCGCGTGCTGCTCGCCACGATCGTGATGCTCATGGCGTTCGGTCTGCTTGCGGTGTTCTCCTCTATCGCCTATTTCGCGGAGCTGAAAAAAACCACGGCCACGGCACTCATGCTCAGCCACCTCACCAAACTCGGCATCGCCGGCATGGTGATGTTGCTCTTCTCGAAATTCGATTACCACCGCCTGCTGAGTCTCAGCAAATTCGGCCTATTCCTGAGCTGGGGCTTCCTCATTTTCGTGACGATGTTCGGCACGGAAGTCTGGGGCGCAAAACGCTCCTTGAGTCTGGGCGGATTCTCCTTCCAGCCCTCATCCATGGCTACGGTGTCGCTATTGATCTATCTGGTGGCCATGTGCCGCGAAAAAGCGGAGTACATCACGGATTTCGGTAGAGCCTTCATCCCGATGATGGCCTATATCGGTTTCACATGCGCACTCATCGCGGTGGAAGATTTCTCCAGCGCGGGCGTATTAGGTGTGTTGTCACTGATGGTCCTGTTTGTGGGCAAGGTTCCGGTCCGTTACCTCACCGCATTGGTTCTGATCGGTGTAATCGGCGGAAGCGCGTTCATCTACAGCTCCCCCTTCCGGCAAAAACGGATTGATTCGTATATCGAGCAGGTCGTCGACATCAAAAGCGATGCTCTTGTGAGCGATTCCGGCTATCAGGCTCAGCAAGCGCACATCGCGATCGCCCGCGGCGGACTAATGGGCGTCGGCATCGGGAAAAGCTCGCAGCGCGACTTCCTTCCCGCCCCATACAACGATTTCATTTACGCGATCATCGCCGAAGAATATGGCTTCATCGGTAGCATGATGGTGCTCATTCTCTACACCGTGATTCTTGTACGAGGCATCTTTTTCATCGCCAGACGGGCGTTTGATGATGTGGGACAACATCTGGCCGTGGCCTGCACGCTCGGAATCGTGATTTACGCCTATGTGAACGCGGCCGTCGCGACCGGATTATTCCCCGTGACCGGTCTCCCCATGCCCTTCGTGTCGTATGGCGGTACCAGCATGTTGTTTTCGGGTATGCTGATGGGAATTCTGCTGAACATCTCGAAATCGAAGCGGGAGGACGCCCCATGAGTCTGAAAGTCCTCATCGCCGCAGGTGGAACCGGTGGACACGTCTACCCCGCCATCGCCATCGCCGACGCTCTGAAACGCGCCCATCCCGATACGAAAATCCTCTTCGCCGGAACCCGCTCCCATATGGAATGGACCACCGTCCCCAAAGCCGGTTATGCGATCAAATCGGTGTGGATCAGCGGGTTTCATCGCCAATTCACGCTCAAAAATCTTCTGTTTCCACTCAAACTCGTCGTGAGCCTGATTCAAAGCATCTTCATCGTCCTCAAGTTCAAGCCCGATGTGGTGTTGAGCTGCGGCGGCTATGTGGCCGGTCCGGTGGGATGGGTGGGCGCAAAATGGGGCATCCCCTTGATCGTGCAAGAGCAGAACTCCTTCCCTGGTGTCACAAATCGGATGCTGGGTAAACACGCCGCACGCATTTACACCGCGTTTGACGACGCGAAACGCTATTTCCCGAATTCGGACGTGACCATGGTGGGCAATCCGGTGCGTTCGCATATGAAACTCGCGGCACGCCCCTCCTCCCTCGCGTCGTTCTCGTTCGACACCACGCGCAAGACCGTCTTAGTGATGGGCGGGTCCGGTGGCGCGGCACGAATCAACGAGGCCATGACTCAGAACATCGGCGGGCTGCACCACGACCTGAACATGAACGTCATCTGGCAGTGCGGACCCCGGTATTTCCCCGCGCTTTCCGCGAAAATCGATGTCAGCACCTATCCGAATCTGAGGCTGCTCTCCTATATCGACGACATCTCACTCGCCTACGCCGCGGCCGACATTGTGGTGAGTCGCTCGGGTGCCGGAAGCATCGCCGAACTCACCGTCGTCGGAAAACCCATGATTTTGGTGCCGTCCCCACACGTTGCCGGTGATCATCAGACCCATAATGCCAAATCCGTCGCCGATCGCGGCGCCGCAGAATTGCTCACCGACGAAGAAGTGATCCGAGAACTCATACCCACCATCCAACGACTGCTCAACGACGAGCTCACCTTAACGAAGATGTCGGAAGCCGCCTTCCAAATGGCGCATCCCGATGCCGCCGACATCATCGCAACCGACATGATTCGACTTTTCGCCGCATGACCACACCCATTATCACCCAACCTGTATTCGGAAAAACGAAGCACCTCCACCTGGTGGGCATCGGAGGCATCGGCATGAGCAGCATCGCCGAAATTCTGATCCATCGAGGCTTTGAAGTATCGGGTTCAGACGGCGCGGCAAGTGATAACACGCAGCGCTTGATCGACATCGGCGCGACGGTCCATATCGGTCATAAAGCCGAGAACATCGCCGGAGCGCAAGTGGTGGTGTACACCAGCGCCGTGAAAGCCGAAGACAATGTGGAAACCCGTGCCGCGTTGGAAGCCGGAATTCCGGTCATCAAGCGCGGCGAGATGATCGCCGAACTGATGCGCATGAAATTCGGCATCGGCATCGCCGGAACGCATGGAAAAACGACAACGACATCGTTGACCGGTCTTGTTGTGCAAGATGGTGACTTCGATCCGACCATCATCGTCGGCGGACGCGTTCATAGTTTCGACAAAACGAACGCGGTCGTCGGTAAAGGTGATATTCTCATTGTGGAAGCGGATGAATACGACCGCATGTTCCTGAATCTGACGCCGTCGTTGGTCGTGATCACGAACATCGACCTGGAGCATCTCGATATTTACAAAGACGAAACCGACATCAAGAACGCCTTCATCGAATTCGCGAACAAGGTTCCCTTTTATGGCGCGGTGATCGTGTGCTTGGACGATTCCAATGTGCGAAGCGTGCTTCCGCAGCTTCATCGCCGCACCATTACTTATGGGTACACGCCTCAGGCGAGACTTCGTCCGGCGAACATCCACAGCGAAGCGCTTCATACCGCGTTTGACGTGATGTTGGATGGAAAAAAACTGGGTCGCGTGGCCGTCAGCGCCGCCGGCGAGCACAATGTGAGAAATACGCTGGCCGCTGTGGCCGTCGGATTGGAACTGGACGTGCCATTCGAGCACATCGCGAGCGGACTATCACGTTTCAGTGGGGTATTCCGTCGCTTCCAAGTGAAAGCCGAGGCGCACAACACCATCATCGTCGACGATTACGCTCATCATCCCACCGAAGTGAAAGCCACCTTGCAAGCCGCGCGTTCGGGCTGGAAAGACAAGCGACTCGTGGCTGTCTTCCAACCGCATCTGTATTCGCGCACGCAGCAATTGGCCGATGAATTCGGGATGTCCTTTTTTGATGCGGATGTTCTGGTGGTGACGGATGTGTATCCATCCCGCGAACAGCCCATCGCCGGCGTCAGCGGAAAAATGATCGCCGACAAAGCGAAGGCGTTCGGACATAAGAACGTCGTGTACATCGAAAACAAAGCGTCGATTCCGGCAGAACTGTCCAAACTCGTGACCTCCGGCGATCTGGTGATCACCATGGGCGCAGGCGACATCTACACCTATGGCGAGCGTTTCGCCGAGAACTGGGTGAAAGGAGGTGCGCATGTTTGATCATAAGAAGAACAAAGCGGGTGATGAAAGCATGGGTCGGCGCATCCCGAAAGCGGAGCCCGAAGCGGCATCCGCTCCAGTGGTCGATACGCCTCAAACCCCGGAAATCAAACGCAACCGTCGCTGGTTCACCTTGGGCGTCTTGTTGCTGTTCGCATCGTTCCTGACCGGTTGGTACCTCATGCGCGGATCCTATGTGGATCGTGTGGATGTGGCCGCATCCGTCTACACCGAAAGTGCAGCGATTTTGAAAGCCGCGGCGATTCCAACCGGAGTGCATGTGGATTCTGTGGGCTATATCGGCGCGATCAAACGCATCGAACGCTTGGCCTATGTGAAGCAAGCCCACATCCAAGCTCGACCGAATGGCAGCCTGCTGATCCACGTCACCGAGCGCCAACCCATCGCCCGAATGGTGGCTGATGGAAGCCAAGCGATGGTGGATGAAGATGGGGTGATGATGCCCATCATTACCGGCAAGGTCCCGAAAGTGCCTGTATTGCATGGTTTCCGGATCACACGCGGCGATACGCTCACATCCGATGCCTTCAAAACCGTGCGGGCGTTTTTGCTGGCCGCGAAGACGAGTCAGATTACCGGCATCACCTTGAATGAACTTACTTATGACGCACGCGATGGCGTGGTGGCCTCTACGACGGAACGAGGGGTCAAAGTCCTTTTCGGTAAAGAAGGATTTGAAGAACGCATCCGTCATTGGGAAGCCTTCTATGGACAAGTGGTGCCACAAAAAGGCATCGCGGCATTCCGGAAGGTCGACCTCCGTTACCGCGGACAAATCATCACAAACGAAACATTATGAATGAAGAACGCATCGTAGTCGGCCTCGACATCGGAACCACCAAAGTCTGTGCTGTGGTGGCGTCGGTGAACGACATGGGCCAAGTCAACATTTTAGGGGTCGGTAAAGCGCCCAGCGACGGATTGAACCGTGGTGTGGTGGTGAACATCGATAAAACGGTGAACGCGATCCGCACGGCGGTGGAACAAGCTCAGCTCGCATCGGGCATCGAAGTCCGCTCTGTGAACGTGGGCATCGCCGGAGACCACATCCGCAGCATGCGCAGCAAAGGCGTGATCACCATCAGCAATCGCGATAACGAAATCACGATGAACGATGTGGACCGCCTCTTGGAAGATTGCCAGCGCATCGCCCTTCCCGCCGATCAGCAGATCATCCATGTGATTCCGCAGGAATTCATCGTGGACGGACAAGACGGCATCAGCGATCCGATCGGCATGAGCGGAAAACGCATGGAAGCGGATGTGCATGTGATCACCGGATTGGTGAGCGCCGCCCGCAACATGTACCGCTGCGTGGAGCGCGCCGGATTCGTCGCAAACGACCTCATTCTCGAGCCATTGGCATCGAGTTATGCCGTTCTGGACGATGAAGAACGTGAAGCTGGTGTCGTGTTGGTGGATATCGGAGGCGGAACGACCGACGTGGCCGTGTTCCAGGACAACACCATTCGTCATACGGCTGTCATCGCCATCGCCGGACAAAAAGTGACCGACGACATCCGCATCGGCCTCAGCGTCTTGGAAGACCAAGCCGAGAAAATGAAACGCGAGCATGGCATCGCCTTCGCGAATCTGGTGACGACGGACGAAGTGATCACCGTTCCGGGTATCGCTGGTCGTCCGCCGAAGGAAATCAAGAAAAGCGTGTTGGCCAACATCATCCAGGCTCGTGTGGAAGAGATCCTGGAGATTGTGGCGATTGAAATCGAGCGAAGCGGATATCGCGATCAGCTCAGCGCCGGCGTGGTGATCACGGGCGGTGGAGCGCTGATCAAAGGAATCTGTCCGCTAGCGACGGAAATACTGGGATTGGACGCAAAAATCGGCCTTCCCAGAGGCATCACCGGCGGACTGGTGGGCGAAGTGCAGAATCCGATCTATGCCACCGGCGTGGGATTGGTGATGCATGCGATGAAAGCGAAATCGAGTAGCGCGAATGCCGGCACGAAGTCGTCGGTGACGGGTTCGACACCAGCTACCGATGGGAAATCGACACAACTGAATGAAAAAATTCAGGAGATGTCGGACAAGATGATGAAATGGCTGAAAGAATTCTAAATAGCAACGATACAGAAAGACAACCCAAGGAGTAACCTATGAGTAATCGACTCAACACACGCTTCAGCTTCGACGCTGAAAGCAAAGAAAACGCGAAGATCAAAGTGATCGGCGTTGGAGGCGGTGGCGGAAACGCGATCGCGAACATGATCGCCAAGGGACTGAACAGCGTGGAGTACATCGCGCTGAACACAGACGCCCAAGCACTGAAATTGAATCCGGCGGACATCTGCATCCAGGTGGGTGCATCGCTCACGCAAGGATTGGGCGCGGGCGCTCGTCCGGAAGTGGGACGCGAAGCCGTTGAGGAAAACCGCCATCAGATCGAAGAAGCCATCGATGGCGCCGACATGGTGTTCATCACGGCAGGAATGGGCGGCGGAACCGGCACCGGTGGCGCACCGGTTGTGGCCAGCATCGCCAAACGCAAAGGAATCTTGACGGTGGGTGTGATCACCACGCCGTTCAAATGCGAAGGACGCGTGCGCGGCCGCTATGCCACCGAAGGCATCAACGAGCTGAAAAAGAATTGCGACACGGTTATTGTCATCCCGAATGAGCGGCTGATGGATCTCTGTGCCGACGACACGACCTTGGTCGAGGCCTTCGACATGGCCAACGAAGTACTTTACAACGCCACACGCGGCATTTCGGACCTCATCCTGCTTCCGGGCTTGGTGAACGTCGATTTCGCGGATGTTCGCACCACCATGCAAGACGGCGGCGCCGCGATCATGGGCTCGGGCGCGGCTTCCGGCACCGACCGTGCCGAACTGGCTACCCGTGCGGCGATCAACTCTCCCCTGCTCGACGGCGTGTCGATCCGTGGTGCGCGCAACGTGTTGGTCAACATCTCGGCCGGATCCGGTTTGGGCATGAAAGAAACCAACATGGCCACCAGCATCGTGCAACAGGAAGCCGGTGAGGATGCGGAAATCATCTGGGGTACCGTGCTCGACGAATCGTTCGGCGACGAACTTCGCGTGACCGTGATCGCAACCGGCTTCGAGCTGAGCGAAACGGGCATCAAACCGAACGCATCGGCACCTGCCGCTCCGCAGACATCGGCTCCGTTCGCGGCTCCAACCTCCATGCCACGCACACCGGTGCTGGGCGGATTCGGACGTCGCAATGGCGGCACCGACCCATTCTACAAGGGTGAAGCGAACCTGAAGGCGATGGACAGTCCGGCGATCGTTCGTCGACCCATCAATATCACGTCAATCAAAACCACGAAAGCGGATGAACCCGCTCCAGCGGAAGACGACGCGTCACGCCGGTTCGGACTCACCAATGAGCGGATCAACAAAGGAAATCCGGATCAACCGGCCTTCCTGCGCAAGATCATGGACTGAGTTCCGGGTCAACACTGTATCGACATAGATTGCTAACAAGGGGAGCTCACTTGACTGGGGGCTCCTCTTCTTTTTTCCCTACTACCTACTCTTCTCTTCTTCGACTTGTGGAGGCCTTAACACATTTTAATGTTGAAGTTTGAATGTTGAATGTTGAAATAGGAAATTTTGAATGTTGAAGTTTGAATGTTGAATGGAGGAGTCTTCTTTCAAAATTCAACCTTCAAAATTCAACATTTCTTAGGTTCAACATTCAACATTTTTTCTGAAGGGTAATCAATCTGCCCTGTATCTGAAGAT
>CAYPOI010000025.1:0-30819 GCA_964412365.1 uncultured Chitinophagales bacterium
AGCACAAATAGCAAGATGTGCTTAGCGGAAGAAACGATCATGGATGAAGGAATAGCTTTGGTTCGTGACCAAAAGATAGGCATCTGAGTGGATTTTGATCATCACTGTCTACCGGGAGGAAGAATTTTTAAACAGGCCTGCCTGCCGGTAGGCAGGCAGGATGGGAGTAAAGGAGGCTTGTTTATTGGGGGCCTTAATCAATACCCGCCAATAAAACTCATTTCTCTTTTGCTCCCTGTTCAATTCCATTTCCACTGTGAAGAAAGCGAAGTTTCCCACGACCTACGGTCTACTGCCTACCGTCTACGTACCCAACCCTCTCCAACACCAACCCATGCGCCGGGGCGACAGACGGCACCTTGTGCGGCGGGTTTCCCTCTAATGTCATCCTAATAGATCCCTCGGGAACCTCTCCTGCCGCGATGGCCACCATCATCCCGACCAATCTGCGCACCATGTTCCGCAAGAACCGGTTTCCGGTAATGATGTAGACATATCCGTCTCTTGTTTCTTCAAACCGACTTTCTGTGATGGTGCAAACACAGTTCTCCAGCACGGGATCCATCAGCGCGAACGGACGAAAATCATGAGTCCCGATGCAATCCTCCGCGGCGGAAAGTAGTTTTTCCGGATCGATGGTCTTCATCAAGGTCCATCGAAAAGGCTGAAGCGGATCCGGCGATGTGGCGATGGAATAATGATAGGTCCGGCTGACGGCGTTAAACCGCGCATGAAAATTATCATCCACATTTTCAATCTTGTTGATGCGGATGGATTTCGGAAGCACGGAATTCAGACGCTTCTTTAATCTCTCTGGGGATTCCGATAGGTCCAGATCCAGATGCGCCACTTGGGCTCGGGCATGAACGCCGCTATCGGTACGTCCGGAGGCGACAAGATCGATTTCCGTGATTTGAGTCACCATCCGAATCTTATCCTCGATCTCCCCTTGGATGGTCGGGGTATCGATTTGCTTCTGCCATCCGAAAAAATCGCTACCGACGTACGATATTTCGAATCGGAAGCGTGGCATCAGAACGACAATCGCACGTTCAACATCGGCGCACCATGGGTGTAGCTCATAAACGCCGCAGAATTCCGAGCTTGACGGTACGCCCCCACTCCTGCCAACACACGGTTCACGACCATGAGCGACGCGATGGCTGGAAGCTGGTTCCGAGCCTTATCCTCGCGATTGATCAGATCCACATACCGGCTCTGCGATGCTTCATCCTGCCACTGCCATTGGTTCTCGGGCACATCCGCTAACAGGCGGTCCCAGTTCCGTGTGCGCAACATTTGATCGTTGTATTCATCGAGGTTATCGTATCTCGCAACAGCAAATTTGAATGACAAGGATCGTCCTTTGATGTCCGCCCCCGCATAATGCTTTGACTGGGTGATGAGATTCTCATTCAACCGATTTGCATGCATGGAAAATCCGAAATACCCACTGATGAGGGCGATATCGGCGGCTAGATGCACCTTTCCTACCGTCCAATTGTCGGGCTGATTATAATATTGTCCCCATCCGGGCACGACGAGCGACCGCAACAAGGCTTTTCCTTCATCGGATTGCGCCGAGGCCGAGTGCGTTCCCACCACACCCATCAGAAAAAAGATGCTAAGCAGTCGCTTCATCCCGAACAGCTCCTTTTGTTTCATTCCACCGACGCAAGATGGCGATACTGAATCCGATCATCAACAGAAATGTTCCAAGCCAGACCACCGCTATCATCGGTTTGCGTTCGATTGTGAGCAGAACCCAGTCGGTCTCCACAATCCTGTTCACGCCGTCCAGACGAAGTTCGATTTCGCCGCTGGATGGATTCACATTCGTGAATTGCACTTGAATGTCGCCATTCCCAAGTGGAACGGCATCCGATAACGTCATGGATTGTCCATTTTCACGGATGATGGAAAACAACGGCGTAATGGTGGATGTCGAATCCGAGCCGAACCGTTTCACATCCAAAAGCGCTCGGACCGCGATCGTGGTGTTCTCCGGCATCGTGGCAAGGTCCACCAAATCGAAATCACGGAATGTGATTTCGTAACCATCCGCTTCGGCGGACTGGTCTTTTTTTAGCTTAAGCATTTTGAAGGAGGTGCTGTCGGATGTCATCACTTCCTCGACTCCGCTCATCCGCTCGCGTTCGCGTTCCACGATGGATGATCCGGCGACATATAAATAGATGTCGGATGTCCATCCAGTACGCACTTCCGGGTCCACCGTCCAATTGATGTTCCCTGCATTCGCGTTGGCAATCATAGGATAGACAGTCGGGACCATGAAAAAGGGCGCTCGACCTGATTTCATGTCTTCCACTTTGATCGTGTATTCCTGCTCTCCGGGACGATTGCGATTCGTCGTGGCCGCTTCCATAAACGTGACCATGTAGCGCTCACCAAGTAATTTCGGCTCGTTTTTGCGAAGCTCCACCATTTCGATGGGCTGCATCACCGGAAAACCGTCGTTTCCGACCACGCTTCCGGCCAAAACGGCTTTGTTGTATTCGGTGGTCTGGTCATCCAATAACGGCTTATCGAACGCGGCGCCAAGAAATCCGATCATCAACAGAGCGAAACCGATATGGGAAATTGAGCCTCCGATGAGTTTGGGATTGCGGCGCAACAGGCTGAGCAAGATGCCTCCGTTGCCGAACAGCCCGATGAATGCGGCCAGAATCAACACCATGTACGCGATGTCACGAATTTCAGCCAGAATGATGATGGCGATCGTAGCGGCAGATGCCAGCACCAAGGGAATAAGGATGCGGTTGGCAAGATCTTCCATCGTTTCGGTGCGCTTCCACCAGACCAATTGCCCGATGACCGTCATGATCGCGATGGCGACGCCGAAAGGAAGTGACCAATTCGTGTAGAATTCGATGCTCGGAGGTGTCGGATTGTCTACAAACAAACGACCCAGAATCGGAGAACTCGTTCCTACGATGATCACGACTCCTAATAGAAACAGAGTCATCGCCGCAGCGAACGCCATGAAATCGCGCGATAGGATTGGCGCGTCTTTGGTGACAGACGGCATGTCTTTAATTCTCCAAAGGATGAGTCCGGCTCCTAAGGCCACCATCGATAACATGAACGTCAACAACTGATTGTACAGTCCCAGGTCCACGAAACTATGCACGGAGGCTTCCCCCAAGATGCCGGAGCGCGTCAGGAACGTCGAATACACAATCAAAACAAAAGCTAGAACCGCAAAAACGATCGACGAAATGACCCCGGTATCTCGTTTGCGTTGGATGAGCATCGTATGGATGCCGGCGGTGCCCACCAACCATGGCACCAAGGATGCGTTTTCCACCGGATCCCAAGCCCAATATCCGCCGAAAGACAATGTCACATATGCCCAATATCCACCCAAGAAAATGGCTGTCAGCAAACACACGTTCGCGGCCAATGCCCAAGGCAATGCGGGACGGACCCACTCACGGAACTGCTTTTTCCACACCGCGGCAAGAGCGAACGCGAATGGTACGGTCATCATCGCGAATCCTAAGAAGAGGACGGGCGGATGGATAACGATCCACGGACTTCTGAGCAAATCATTCAACCCACTTCCATCCGCTGGAATGAAATCCGGATTGTTCATAAAAATAGGCGCGTTCGGCATCTGTTCGCGAAGCAACCGGAACGGCGATGCGCCCAATTGCGTGCCGAGGAGTTCCACACCCAAAACCATCGATATCAGAAAGACCTGCGTCAGACTCATGAAGGTCATGACGGGGGCTTTGTAGGTGGTTTCGGTCCAGCGGATCAGTCCCCATCCCACAAGGGCGGTGAACAGAATCCAAAGGAGCAGTGATCCTTCCTGGCCGCTATAGAACGAGGCCCATATATAGATGTCTTGAAGGTCTTTGCTGGTGTAATTGAACACGTAGTAGTACTGGAACTGATGCTGGAATAACAGATACAGTAGAGCGCCACTGGCGATCAGTACGAACCACCCTTTCGCATAAAACATCCATTTGGCGAGAGGTTCCAGACGGGAATTGATGCCGTTGGAGATTCGGATGTAGATGAGAGTGGATAATAGTGCCGCGATGAACGCGAGGACGATGGCGATGTGCCCGATCGTTGCGATCATGAAATCACCTTCTGATCGTTGTATTTCGACGGACATTTAACCAGCATGTCGTCGGAGAGGAAAACGCCGTTGCTCATCTTCCCTTTCACCACCAATTGGTCGGCATCTTCGAAATTGGCAGGTTTGGCCTTGTTGTACATCACTTTGCGGATGTTGCCGTCTTCATCTTTCATGTGGAACACGAAGGATTTGGAGGCCATGTCGAAGCCATGAGGCAGTTCCGATTCCCAAGTTCCGATTACAAAACGTCGACCTCTGGATTCTTCAGCCTGTTCGAAATTGACATAGGTGTCGATGCTTGAGCCGAAATTGAGCATCAGCAAAGAGGTGAAGCCTACCAGCAACACCAGACCGATAATTAAACGGGGTTTCATTTTTGTTCGTTGTTTTCGAGACGATTCAGTTTAGAATCTATCGAATACAAATACCCTATCAGGACGAACCAGATGATTAGGCTCACACCTAAAACCACGAACGACAAGTCGTTGCTGTTCATGAATTGGATAAACCAATTCGTGCTTTCGGCGGCGCCTTCCCATTTGTCGGAATAGGCGGTGGTTAATGTGTCGGTCATGTCTGTTGGTTCTTCAAGGTTCGATATCTGTATGACAGATTGGTGAGTACCACGGCCAGACCGATGAATCCGATCACGGCCGGGTAGAATATGAGTCTGAGTTCCGGTGCGGTCACTTCGCTGAACGCTGGGTTTCCGTCGGCGCCGGGATGCAGACTCGGCAATTGGCGGGGGATCACATACAGCAGAAAAGGAACCGTGGTCACAGCGAATACATTATATACCGCTGCTAATTTGGCCCGTTTCCGTGGATCGTCCACCGCGCTGCGTAGAATGAAGTACGACACGAACAGCAGCAGCGTAAGAGCGGACAGGTTCATCTTGGGCTCGGCGAAGGTCCACCATGTACCCCAAGTGAAGCGGGCCCAAAGGGCGCCCGTCAACAATCCGCAGATGCCAAACACGATTCCGACCTGAGTCAGAGACGCTGCTTTCGTGTCGTGATCAAGCGTCCCATCGTTCAAAAAGCGGATGCTATACACCAATCCCGCAAGGAACATCGCGTACATCGCCATCCACATGGGAACATGCAGAAACAAGTTACGAGCCGACTGTTCCAGAATCGGAATATCCGGGATGGGTATGAGAAATCCGGCGATGATGACCAAGGTCATCCAAACCGCGACGATGTGCTTCAAAACACGCATTGACACAATATACGCCGTATTTTGAATAACTATGAATGAAACCGAACGCATCATTGTCCTAAAACCGCATCCCCTAGGCTGGTTGTACTATTGGGTGATCTGTGTGCTCACCATCCCCTTGTTCGGCATCGGGTTGGTGGCCGGATTTTTCTTATGGAAACACATCCGCAGTATCTCCTATCGGTTGAGTGATGCGGCTGTGAGTATCGGATCGGGCCAGGAAACGATCACGATTTCATGGGATGAGGTGAGCGAGGTCTATGCCGAATCTCGCGCCGGACGTCTCGGACACATCGTGATTGTCGGCCATGAAACCCGCTACCGGTTGACGTTCTTGGAAGATGCCTTTTCCTTGGCCGATACCATCAATCAGATGCTGGTTTCAAGAAATCGGTCCGATGCCGCCCAAGCCTCATCCATCCCACAGGTGGACATGTCGGTCGACCGCCTGAACGACCTCACCGCGTTATGGCAACAGGGATTGATATCTGAAGACGATTATCAGAAGGAGCGCCGGCATTTCATTTGACGCCGGTGGACCCAAAGCCGCCCGCACCCCTGTCGGTCGTGGATAATTCATCCACTTGCACGACTCGCACTTGGGTGACCGGGGCAACAACCAATTGCGCGATCCGATCGCCGTGATTGAACATCATCGGTTCCGTGGAATGATTGATGGCGATCACCATCACTTCGCCACGATAATCGGCATCGATGGTACCGGGCGAATTGAGCATCGTGATTCCGTGCTTGATCGCCATTCCACTACGTGGACGGACTTGCGCCTCAAATCCCACGGGAACGGCGATTTGGAGGCCGGTCGGAATGAGTTTGCGCTCACCGGGCTTCAGAACCATGGTTTCAGTCAGCGCCGCACGAAGATCCATCCCTGCGGCATGGATCGTTTCATAAGCGGGCAGCGGCAGATCAGCCGCATGGGGCAATTGTTTGATTTGGAGATCGGGCATCACTTGGTTCGTTTATACGATTTGAGTTTGACCACAACGTTGCCAATCCACACTTTCACGTGGGCTTCGTAAGGAAGACGCATGGAGTCGGTACTGTACCAGGTCTTGAAAGCACCCGAAAAGCCGAAAGGTCCCTTCAAATCCGCTTGACCATACATATGATAGGCCGGCATCGGGTTGGGGAACGCAGGCAGCGTACGATGTTCGATGGTCGATGTGAACCACATACGCGACACACCTTTTTCAAATTCCGTGACAATCGGATAGTTCACGAGCGTGTCGACCCCGGCATGCAAACGCGACACATAGAACAAACCCGGCCCCGAATCTGTGGGCCCATCAATCGGATACACGCCTTTCAGTTGTTCATATTCATAGCCTAGAACGCGCATTTTATCATAATCATAGGTGTAGCGCGTGTCCATGTACTCATTGTCGTGGATGCTGTTTGAATGGAAATTGTAGCAGAAAAACGTGTCCTTATCGTATCCGGTGACCGAATAGAAGTGACGCTCTTTGTTGCCAACGAAAAACAAGGCCGGGTTGGATTTGATCTTGCTTAACAGGATGAAAGCCGGCTTGCCTTTCCACGTAGTGTCTTTAACCACTTCGATAGTAACGGTACCCAATGTGAAAATCCCATATTCCACCTGATAGACAAAAATTTCGTCCGCATTAACGAGAGATTGGACGGAAGGAGGCGGAACTGGTGCCATGGCCGCTCTCAGAAAGAGGAAGGTGGCGAGAGAGGCGATTAGCAGTAGGGATTTCATAAACAGATGGAAAGATAAAAAGAGGTGGTAACTTATCGACTATGCGCAATAGAACATTGTTATGGGGTTGTATCGTTTTGTTGATGGCAGCCTGTACGCGCAATTCCGCACAAGATAAATTTGAGTCCGATGCCCGCAGAGCGCCGAGCGGCATCACACGAACCGACGCGTCGGGCCGCATCCTGTCGAACGATCCCGACGACTGGCGAATTGGTCCGATGTTTCAAGGGTTTGTGGACATCAGCGTTCCGGCGTATCCAAATCCGTCGCGGAACCAGCGAATCACTATCGATTTGATCATATCGGGTTTGGAGTCCGTGAATGGTATTGAAGTCTATACTAGAACGGCGGTAGGGGAACCCTTATTCTTATATGAGATACCGGACCGACCCATACCCATCGGTCTCAGCCAGATTTTCTTCGATCCTATCTCCTTGTCTCCATTTCGAACCTACGACGACGCCATCGGCATCCATCGGATCTACATCTACGACCGCAATGGAAATCTCATCAGCTATGGGGATGTCGAGATCGAGTGATGGCACGTCTAACCGATTCCCAACGCACGATTCTGGCGCAACTCATCTTCCACGAGTCCTTTGAAAACCTCATGAGTGAAACCGGATTCCAATACGGAGTGATCCGCGACGATCTGATGCAACTCATGCATGCTGGCATGATTGAGATTTTTTCGGATTCCGACCAGCCTGTTCGATTAATGGCCTATGACAGTGACCGACTTCAGGCGTATCTTTTCAGAGTGAGCCGCAAAGGCTTGAACGAGATCCAACACCTATGAAATGGTATTTCCCTGTTGGCGACGAACGTATCGAAATCGACCTGGATTCGGAATCCGGCCATAGCTGGACCCGCATCCGAGACAACGAATACTTGCTTCGCATCGGCCACAAAAGTTACGTAGTCGACTCCATCCGCGTGAATGGGGAAACCGTTTCGTTCCGGATGGATGGGGTGGCTTACGACATCCCCTACCTGGATGAACAAGCCCGATTGTTGGAAAAACTAGGATTCCGCAAACATGCGGCCGTCTCCAAAGGAGAATTGAAAGCACCGATGCCAGGACGTATTGTTTCCATCCACGCGGAACCTGGAGAAGTGGTATCTTCAGGGCAGCGCTTGATTGTGCTGGAAGCCATGAAGATGGAAAACGAATTGCGTTCACTCATCGACGGTACCGTAACGGCCGTGCATGTCACCTCGGGACAATCCGTAGAAAAGAACACCATATTGATAGACGTTCAACCTCTTGGATAAATTTGTAGTCGAAGGTCCCACACCGTTAAACGGGACGATAGAAGTAAGCGGTTCAAAAAACGCAGCCTTGCCCCTTATGGCGGCGGCGTTGCTCACCGATAAGCCGTCCGTGATTCACAACATTCCGTTGTTGAACGACATTTACACGCTGAACAATGTTCTGCGTGTGACCGGAACCGGCGTCACGTTCGATGAAAAAGCCCATAAGCTGCACATCGACGCCTCCACCCTCACTGAAGCGATCGCTCCGTATGAGCAGGTCCGCAAAATGAGGGCATCCTTTTATATGTTGGGAGCTTTGCTCGGTCGCTGCGGTGAAGCTCGGGTGTCGTTGCCTGGCGGTTGCGCCTGGGGCCCTCGCCCGGTGAATCTGCATATGGAAGGACTCAAAGCGCTTGGCGCCGTTGTGGAAATGGACAAAGGCTATGTGGTGGCCCATGCGCCGGGCGGCCGACTCAAAGGCGGCAAATTCCGCATGGAGCCGAGCTCCGTTGGCGCTACCGTGAACATCATCTTGGGCGCGGTGAAAGCCGACGGCACCAGTGTGATTGAAAATGCGGCTATGGAACCCGATGTGGTTTCATTCTGCAACGCGCTCATCGGAATGGGCGCGCGAATTACGGGACATGGCACACCTGTCATCACGATTCAGGGTGTGGACGAGTTGGGCGGGATGGATTTTCACAATTCACCCGATCGCATCGAAACCGGCACCTTCATGATAGCCGCGGCAATGCATCCCGATTCGGATGTCACCATCACGAACACCGATCCAAGCGACCTCGGCACCTTCACCGATACGTTCCGTGAAGTCGGTGCCATTGTGGATGTGGATGGAAAAACCATCCGTGTGAAAGCGCCGAAACACATCCGTCCGGTGTCGATCAAAACCGACATCTATCCCGGATTCCCGACCGACCTCCAAGCGCAATGGGCCACCATGATGACCGGAGCGTATGGTCCGAGCGAAGTGACCGACACTATATATTTCGACCGGTTCAGCTACGTGCCCGAACTGGTGAGATTGGGTGCCGACATCCATCTGATCGAAAACACCGTTTCGATCGGGGGAACATCCACCTTGCAAGGCGCCGCCGTGATGAGCACAGACCTGCGCGCCAGCGTGAGTCTGGTGATGGCCGGAATGGTGGCCGAAGGGACGACCGAGGTGCTGAGAGTTTACCATCTCGACCGCGGTTATGAAACCCTCGAAACCAAGTTGAACGCAATCGGTGCTCGCATCCGTCGCGTTCGGCAAGAATGATCCGTATATTGCCGGATCGAATTTTTTTCTGATATGATCGCCGTTTTCCTCGTCCTGCTCTTACTGTATACTCTCCAGCTTCTGCTGGACAGGGCCGGTGTATCCAACCCTTTCCCTCCTTACCCGGCTTCTGCCGGCCTTAGCGCCGATCCAATCGTACCGTTTCGCTCCCATCCTTGGGACGCCGGCATTGGCCAGAGAACCCTATTCTTACATGAAAAATCAAATCATCATTCATGCCGCGGGCCAGCAAACCCGTATCGCACTTATTGAAAATGGCGAATTAGCCCAATTCTTTATTGAATCCCCCGAAAACCAACGCACCGTCGGGGACATCTACATCGCGGAAGTCCGCAAAGTGATGGCCGGCATCCGCGCCGCCTTCATCGACCTCAACACACCGAAAGACGCCTTCCTCCACTTCTCCGACCTCGGCGAGCATCTGGAAGATTACATTGTGATGCTCAATGGCAAGGATGCGTTCAAAAAAGACGACCTCAAGCGCCTCACCGATTACCGCAAACAACGCGAAGGCAAAGGCGATCAGAACGGAGGCAATCCGAAAACCGGCATGACCGGCGATGAGCAGAACCTGATGGGAAATCTGATGCAAGTCGGACAAAAACTCCTGGTTCAGATCGTCAAAGAACCGATCGGCTCGAAAGGTCCGCGTGTATCGACCAACATCTCCCTCGCCGGCCGTTTCCTCGTACTCATGCCGATGGGCGATTATATCGCCGTATCCAAACGCATCAAAAGCTATAAAGAACGCCGCAACCTGCGCCAATTGGTGGCCAACATCGTTCCGGAAGGTTTCGGAGTGATCGTACGAACCGTTGCCGAAGGTGTGGATGAAGCCCTCATCGAAGCCGATCTGCGCGACCTTCTCGAAAAATGGAACAATCTCGTGGCTCAGTTGGAGACAGCCAAGCCGCCGTCGTTGGTGCATCGGGATCTGGAAATGACCGAGAGCCTCATCCGCGACCTGTTCGCGAAAGACTACGAACGCATCTTGGTCGACGATAAGAAAATGTATCAGTCGCTTCGCACGTACGTCACGAAAATCGCGCCGAGCATGGTGCCGAATATCGAGCTGTATCAGAAATCCGAGCATATCTTCGACCATATGAAGATCCATTCGGATGTGGAGTCGATCTTCTCCCCTCGCGTGAAAATGCCGAGCGGCGGCTATTTGATTTTCGAACAAACGGAAGCCATGTATGTGGTGGATGTGAACTCGGGACGCTACGCAGCCAAGAAAGCGCAGGAAGAAAATTCTCTGAAGACGAACCTCGAAGCGGCCCGCGAAATCGGCAAGCAATTGCGTTTGCGCGACATCGGTGGCATCATCGTGGTCGATTTCATCGACTTGAAAGACGATGTGAACCGCAAAAAAGTCTATGATGAGCTGAAGAAGGAATTCCGCAAAGACCGTGCGAAAACGAACATTCTGCCCATGTCGGATTTTGGCTTGATCCAAATCACGCGTCAGCGGATTCGTCCGAGTGTGGTCAACTCCGTGTCGCGCGTCTGCCCGATGTGCGGCGGTGGTGGCAACATCGTATCGCACAACACGATTTTGTCGGACTTGGAAGGATGGCTCAACAAATTCCGTCATACAACCAAGCTCTGGGCGGTGGATCTGCACTTGAATCCCTACATGAAAGGGATGTTGACCAAAGGATTGCTCAGCCAGCAAATGAAATGGATGGTAAAGTATCGTTTGAAGTTGAACATCTCCGACGACCAGACCTTGAGCATGAACGATTACCGCTTCACGCTGACGGGTTCGGATGTGGACATCACCGAGACCATCATGCTGAACCAATCCATTGACGACGCCATCAAGGTGGCCGAGCAACGGATCGCGGAAATGGAGCCAGAAGATCAGCGCGACATCTCCAAACTCGATATTTATAAGCGCGATGACGACGAAACACCAGCGGCGCCAACCAAACCGGCTCCTCGTGTGATCCAAATGCCGACTCCGGCTCCGAAAAAGCAAGTTGTGATTCCGACTCCTCAGCCGAAGCCACAACCACAGCCTCAAGCACAACCTCAGCCAAAACCACAACCCGCACCGAAACCTGCTCCTGCCCCAAAAGCTGAACCCGTCACTGAGAAACCAGCTGAGCCAAAAGTAGAGAAGCAACCGGATCCGGCATTGGCGAATCTTCCTCAAGCCATGGATGTGGCCAAAGCATATAGCGAAGCCAAAGCCAGCGGCAAGCCGATGGTCAAACCGCAACCTGTGGCACCCGAGCCTGTCGCAACGGCTCCATCCGAAGAAACCAAAGCCGTTGTTGCGGAGATGATCACGAAAGTGGTCGCCGCCAAGAAGAAACCGGCACCTAAGAAGGCGAAAGCTGAGTCCGAAACCACAGAAGCAGCAGAACCAAAAGCCGAAGAGCCAGCCAAACCGAAAGTATCCCGCAAACCTGCCGCCAAGCCGAAAGCCAAGCCGAAGAAACGCGGATCGGACGACGACACGCCAGTAGAACCTGAGGAAGAAGCATGAGTTTCGACCTCCACGCCACCACCGTTATCGGCATCCGGCATAACGGGACTGTCGCCATCGGTGGCGATGGACAAGCCACTCTCGACAAGACCGTGATCAAATCGACGGTCAAGAAAGTCCGCACGCTTCACAACGGAAAAATATTGGCCGGTTTCGCCGGATCCACCGCAGATGCCTATACCCTCTTCGAGATGTTCGATGAGAAACTCGGCTCAACGAATGGAAATCTCTCGCGTGCCGCGGTCGATATGGCTCGTTCGTGGCGTACAGACCGATACTTACGCCGTTTAGAGGCTCTTTTGGTGGTGATGGATGCGGACACAATCCTTCTTTTATCCGGCCAAGGCGATGTGATCGAACCCGATGACGGCATAGTTGCCATCGGAAGCGGTGGATTTTATGCGTTATCCGCCGCTCGTGCGTTAAAGAAGCACGCACCCCATTTGTCCGCCCGCGACATGGTGACCGAATCGCTTACCGTTGCTGCCGATGTGTGCATCTACACCAATCATAATCTCACAGTTCTCGAACTTGACTGATTCCTCTTCTCAGATCCAACTGACCCCTCAACAGATCGTCGCCGAACTCGACCGATACATCATCGGTCAGACCAATGCCAAAAAAGCGGTCGCCATCGCGCTCAGAAACCGCTGGCGCCGCATGCATGCCGATGAAGCTCTTCGCGACGACATCATGCCGAACAACATCATTTTGATCGGTCCAACCGGTGTCGGCAAAACCGAAATCGCCCGCCGCTTGGCCAAATTGGCCCGAGCGCCATTCATCAAAGTGGAAGCCACCAAGTATACCGAAGTGGGTTATGTTGGACGTGATGTGGAATCGATGATTCGCGACCTGACCGAGATTTCCGTCACACTCGTGAAATCCGAAATGAAAGAACGGGTTCAGGAAAAAGCACAAGAGCAAGCCGAGGAACGCTTGCTCGATCTGCTCATCCCACCGATGCGCAAACCCGCTGGATTCTCCCCATCCCTTCCAACGGATGGAGGATTTGATCCGGGGAAAGCGTCGGATGAGGAATTGAACGAACGCACACGCGACAAATTCCGCACGAAACTGCGCAACGGAGAATTGGACGACCGTTCCGTTGAAGTGGATGTGAAAGCCGGCGGTTCACCCGCCATGCAGATTTTTGGTCCGGCAGGGATGGAAGACATCAGCATGAACCTGCAAGATATGCTCGGAAACATGGGCGGTAAGAAAACCAAGAAGCGCACGATGAAAATTCGCGATGCGCGTCCGCTGTTGCTTGCCGAAGAAGCTGAAAAATTGATTGATCACGATACGGCGATCAGTGAAGCGGTCGAACGGGTTCAAACGTCCGGAATCGTATTCATCGATGAGATCGACAAGATCGCAGGTGGCACAAGCGGTGACGGACGCTCGGGCGGACCGGATGTAAGCCGTTCCGGTGTCCAGCGTGATTTGCTTCCGATCGTAGAAGGCTCCACCGTTTCCACCAAATACGGCATGGTAAAAACGGATCACATTCTGTTCGTCGCATCGGGTGCCTTTCATGTGGCCAAGCCCTCGGATCTGATTCCCGAATTGCAAGGACGATTTCCGATCCGTGTGGAAATGGAGCGCCTCACCGAATCCAATTTCTACGACATCCTCACCAAGCCGCAAAACGCCTTGTTGAAACAGTATCAGGCGATATTGGCATCTGAAAGTGTCAACCTCACTTTTCAAGATGATGCGATCCGTGAAATCGCCCGGGTAGCCGCTGAAATCAACGAGGAAATAGAGAATATCGGTGCACGTCGACTGCATACCATCCTCACAACGGTGTTAGAAGAGCTGCTTTATCTCATCCCTGAAGACATCACCAAGCAGGATGTAGACATCGATAAAGCATATGTCGATGCCCGGTTGGCCGGTATCATGAAAAACCGAGATCTGAAACGATATATCCTATAATGTTGTAGATTCTCAGAACGTTACCATCGGAACTTCTTCTCAATTCTTATGACCATGACACGATTTTTCGCAGCGCCGATTCTCACCACACTTATTCTTGGCTCCCTTTGGGTCTTCGGAATCGATTCCGTCGTTCTGACCGAAAAGCGGACCTATGAAGAGAACATTCGCAAATACAATCAAGTGCAGCGACTGATTTTGGATCATCACGTGGATACTCAGGCCATCGAGCTGATGTATCAATCAAGCATGAAAGCGTTCGTGGCGAATCTGACCGATACTCTATTTTCCGTTTCCGGTACGCCGATCGATACGATGTTCACAGACAATACCATCTTGACCATCCGCGATGCCGTGTTGGGATTTGAAAGAGCGTATCGTTACTTGGAATCCGTGAATCCGGAGGAAGATATGGATGCGCGTACGGATGATGCCATCCAAGGCATTTTCACATCCCTTGATCCGCATTCGATCTATCTGGAGCCGGAAGTGACCTCCGCTGAAGCCGAACAATTCGCTGGCAAGTTCGAAGGAATCGGGGTTCAGTTCGACATCATTCGTGATTCGATCACCGTTGTATCGGCCATCTCCGGTGGACCTAGCGAACGCTTGGGCATCGTATCGGGCGACCGTATCGTAAGCATCAATGAGAAAAGTTCGGTCGGTTTCACGAATCAGCAAGTATTACAAAATCTTCGTGGACCGAAAGGGACCATCGTGAAAGTTCAGATCGTGCGTCCGGGTATCCGTGAGCCGATGACATTTAATATCGAGCGCGATGAAATTCCAGTGTATTCGGTTGATGCCAGCTACATGCTCGACAACGATACCGGCTACATCAAAATCGGCAACTTCGCCGCCACCACATACGATGAGTTCATGCAAGCCATGAACAAGTTGGATGCAAGCGGCATGCAAAAATTGGTGCTCGATCTTCGTGGAAATCCAGGTGGTTACCTGATTCAAGCCACACGCATCGTGGGTGAGTTTTTCCCTGGAAATACGCCCTTGGTGAGCACCAAAAGCCGGCATGCCAGATATACCGGAGATTATGCGACGCCACGGAACGGCATCTTCCGCGGCATGCCACTGATCGTGTTGGTGAATGAAGGTTCGGCGTCGGGAAGTGAAATCGTAGCCGGTGCCATCCAAGACCACGATCGGGGCATCATTGCCGGTTCGCGTACTTATGGTAAAGGATTGGTCCAAAATCAGTTTGATCTGATCGACAAGTCCAGCGTTCGCATCACCATCAGCAAATACTACACGCCATCGGGCCGACTCATTCAGAAACCGTACATCGACGGACGCGAAGCTTATGCCTTTGAAACGTTTCGTCGTAGCAACAGTGCCGTGTCGGATGTGGAGAATTTTGTGAGTAACATCCCCGATTCGTTGGTTTTCAAAACAAATGCCGGTCGCTCGGTGTATGGCGGTGGAGGTGTGATTCCGGATCACATCCTCGAGAGTGATACCACACGCAGTTTCGTGTATGGGTTCATGCGCCAGAAGAACCTGAATTTCACATTCATCCGCAATTACCTCGATAAGAACTCGGATGCGTTCCGCGCCAAATGGGAATCGAATTTTAGCAGGTTCCTGTCAGATTTCGTGATGGATGATGCCACTATGGATGCATTCAAAACCGATATGCTGAATGCTGGGATGGTACTGAGTGATACCGTAGCGGTGGATAAGGCCGTTCTGAAAGACGATGTCCTGTATGTTCACCCCGAGCAGTACAAAAAGGATCAATGGATCGTGGCCGGTATGCTCAAAGTGGAATTGGCCCGGCAAGTCTGGGACACCCAGCACTTCTACCAGGCGTACAATCTCATTTTCGACTCCACCCTTCGCGAAGCTGTAACCTTATGGCCTGAAGTGCAAGAGTTGAAATCCGTCGCCGAACGAACATCTCTGAGGCGCAACTGACCCCATG
Organism: uncultured Chitinophagales bacterium; assembly: GCA_964412365.1. GTDB lineage: Bacteria > Bacteroidota > Rhodothermia > Balneolales > HLUCCA01 > CAMTWZ01. The sequence continues at coordinate 16,011 of CAYPOI010000025.1, forward strand.
GACTTGTTGAACCTGCGGGAGATGATGGATCCCGCTTTGTTTGATTGGGTAGTGCTTCCGGGCATCATCTTCCTTGCTCGTCTGACCGACGTGACTCTCGGTACCTTGCGCATCCTTTTCATATCGAGAAGCTTGCGCTACACCGCGCCAATCGTCGGATTTTTCGAATCGCTGATCTGGCTATTCGCCATCAGTCAGATTGTTCAGAATCTGAACAACGCCGCTTGTTATCTCGCGTTCGCATCCGGCTTTGCATCCGGCAGTTACGTGGGCATCTATCTTGAAAGCAAACTGGCCATGGGCATGGTATGCGTGCGGGCGGTCACTCCGGATGACGCCACCGAACTCATCCAATACTTGCGCGACAAGCAATTCGGCGTAACCAGTGTGTCGGCCATGGGTGTTTCCGGACAGGTACGACTCATTTGGAGCGTTATCAAACGCAAAGAAATGCCGCAATTCATGGAGATCGTAAAAACCTACAACCCGAGAGCCTTCATATCGGTCGAGGATGTGCGCTCCGCACACGAAGGATTCTTCCCTCAAAAAGACGAATCTTCTTGGCGTCATTTCGGCCTGCAACGGAAATGATCGCATTGATTATCTTCACCAATGCCATTTTTCCTCGGGCTCATCTTCGTCGTTCTCACATCACCGGCTTTCGCACAATATGACGGACTCAGTGCGGATTCGGTAGCAATCGTTCGATCACAGGAGTTGGCTGATGCATTCAATTATCCGCAGGCCGCATCTGTTTTGTTGGACCGGATTTCGACCTATGGCTCAGACCCATCCCCATCCTACGAGCTATCCCTGCTGTATTTCGAATTAGGAAACGTCTATTCCGATTCGGGCGATCTGTTCAAAGCCAAAAATGCCTTTGAACATGGGTTGCGGATCGATACCGAACTGGGAGATGAGAATGGAATTGCCGTCCTGAAGCAGAGATTGGGACTCATCTACATGGATATGGGTCATTACAAACAGGCGTTCAATCACTTTCTGGAATCGAACAACCTGGCCGAGCAGCGGCAAGACAGTCTGCTGATTTCATACAACTATCACAACATCGGTGTGATTTATGAATATCTGGAGAATTACGAACGAGCTGAATTCTATTATTTGGAATCGTTGCGTTTAGATTCACTCAGACAGGATTGGGAAGGAGTCGCGATTGGTACCATGAATTTGGGCAACATCATCTCGTTCAAGGGGAATGCGGACGAAGCGATGCGGTACTATGAGCTGGCCAAAGAATCTGCCATTCGATTGAATATGCCGACTCTGCTTGTCAACGCACTCGAGAATATCGCTACCGTTCACGATGATCGTGGCGATGTGGAACTGGCATTGGATTCGTATCAAATCGCATTGAATCTGAGTCGGTCACAGAAAAATCTGGAAAGCCAAGCCACGATCTTGAACAATATGGCCGATTTGTACAACGATTTGTCGCGGTACAGGGAAGCCTATCGTGCGGCGGACCAAGCTCGACGGATCAGTGAATCGATGGGTGCACGACCCGATTTGATGACGTCTTTTGAGCACTTATCGGATGCGGAAGCTGGCTTGGGTCGCATCCAATCCGCGTATGATTTCCTGCTTCAATCCAAGCAACTGCGCGATTCGATTTATAAGGCGGTCGATATTCAAGAGTTCATTCAGGCCGAACTGACCCACACGTTCGACCGCAAGCAAGAATTGCAATTGGCGCTGATTGAAGGTGAACGCGACCGCAATCATCTCATTTTCGGCTTGTCCATCCTGTTCATTCTGGTTTTGGTCGTCGTTTTGGTGCTGCTGGCACTGGAGTTCAAAAAAAGTCGTGATATTTTCGCCTCATTGAAACGGTCTGAGCAATCGCGAAGCGCCTTGTTTTCGATTATGGCGCACGACATCAAAAATCCACTGGCAGGAATCATCGGATTGTCATCCATCATCCAAGATGATTTTCGGGAACTATCGCGCGAGGAAATTCACACATTGGCTGCGCGATTGAATACAAGCGCACAAAATCTGAACCGACTGCTAGACAGTTTGTTGGAATGGTCGCACGTGGAATTGAATATGAAACGGTTTTACGCTTCGAACATTCATCCCTATGAATCGGTCCATCGGGTGTGCAATCTATTGGAGGAAGTGGCCAAACCGAAGAACATCACCTTTTCGAACCGCATCGATCCGAACCTCTCTTTAAACTGGGATCCGTATCTGTTCGACAGCATTTTGCGGAATCTGATTTCGAATGCGATCAAATTCTCTTACCGGGATGGGATGATTCTCATTGCGCATACCCAAGATGAGAACGAGCATATCATTTCGGTGAGGGATTTCGGTCCGGGAATGGACCTGAATGTGCTTCGCAAGATCATTTACGACAACGAAATGGTCTCCACGCCTGGAACCGAACATGAACTTGGTTCGGGATTGGGCCTGCTTCTTTCGCGTCAAATTGCGAAGAAAAACGGAGCGCGTCTCACCTTCGGTGGACCGTTTGAGCACGGGACCGAAGTTCACCTGCGCATCAGATTGAATGAAACCGAGCCCGAATCAGAAGTGCAAGAGCCGCCGTTTCAGTCCGCAATCTGAACGCGCCCAAGGTCACCGTTTCCGCGCCTTTGGATGTGGCCAGGTCAACCTCCCGATCTGAAAATCCTCCTTCCGGACCCACAAGTAGCAAAGCAGGACCGATCACTGCCGTCAGACTCTGATCCCGATCCGCTTTTTCGTGCGCGAAAAGGATGCGTCGACCGGATGCCTCGCCAAGAACCGCATCCAAACTTGAAAACAGCTTCATTTTAGGCACATACGCGCGTTGGGATTGCTTCGCGGCGCCGATCAAATACGCAAGGAGTTTGTCTTCGCGGACCTTCGCTTTTTCGGAATGATCCGCCACAAACAACCAGATGGCGCCGACCCCGATTTCCGTGGCTTTTTCCAAAATGAATTCGAGACGGTCATGGGTTTTGATGAGGCCGACCGCCAATACCAAATCATGACCCGGTTCCGACGGCATGCAAGCCGATTTCGTGATGGCACAATGCGTCCGTTTCGGATGGGGATCTTGAATGACGGCCGTGAGCTGATGTCCGAATCCGTCAAAACACTCGATCGGATCGCCGGATGTGAGCCGCAACACCCGGATCGCATGATGCGATTCCGATTCACTTAATGTGACCTGCGATGCGCCAGGATGTATCGGATCGATATGGAAGCGATGCAGGCTCATGATTCTTTGATCATCCAATCGCCAGGTGCGAATTCGGTCTCGCCGGTGACCAGCATTTTATGAACATACGGATGACACATCGTGCACCCGCCTCCGCACCAATTTCCATCAACCAATTCCTGCAAGGTCGTAAGGTTCAAATCCATGGCGATGGTCTGCAGTTCCTTGAAGGTCCGGCGATGGCATACGCACATCACAACCGTTTTAGCTCTCACGAAAATGCTTGCTGAGTTTGAGTTCCTGTCCCTGGTAATGGCTTCGAATCTCGCGTCCGTACACCATATCCGGAACTTCGGTGTTTGGCTCAAACACCATCCGGAAAAACGTCTGTCCGTCTTCGATCAGGAACGGAACGTCGTGACTTCTCACTTCCAACACGGCTCGGGCACCACCTTGTTCTAGTGAACCACCAAATCCGCTATCGAAAAAGCCGGCATAATGGGTTCTCAATTCACCGGAACCGGTATCATATGGCACCATTTCGGCAGCCAAGTGGGTTGGAATCCGAACGCGCTCCTTGGACGCGAAAATATAAAAGGCCTCTGGTTCTAGAATCAGCATATCATCGCTCTGAGCGTAGATCGGCTCCCAGAATTGGGAAATACGATAATGGTTGATGAGATCCAGATCGATCAGGTCGCGGTTGTTCTTGGCTTTATAACCCACGATCTCCCCTTTCTCGCCTTGAAGGGTCACACTCATGTACAATCCGTTACCCACTTTGAGCTGATCGATGGGAATCGGACTTCCATCATCCCTCAACAGTATCGGGTCGGAGGCATGGGTTCTTAGAATGTCTTCATCACTGATCCAGGCGTTTCCATGTCGGATGCGGAGCTGATTGAGGCGCTGACCTGTCCGCACCCTCACCGGAAAGCTTTTCGGGACCACTTCCAGGTACAATCCGCCACTATAACCGGCGCTGATTTCCTCGAAACGATGGGAATAATCGGTCACCACGCGAGTGAAGATATCGAGCCGACCCGTCGAGCTTTTCGGGTTTGTGCGAGCGGATAAATGCTCTTCCGACACGATGTACATCGGTGTGGAATCCGTATGGGTCGAAAACAGTTTCTGCTGGAATCCAGCCAAGGATTGTGGAAGATCCAGGCGTTCCAACAACGGAATCAAATAGGTGCAATTGGGCTCGAGGACGGCTCCATCCACAATGGAAAAGGAATGCTGCGTGAGTTTGGCGAGCTTTCCTTCGACCGATTCGTTTTCGGGAAGGAAACTGCATCTCACGCGATAGGCGATTTCGCCGAGGCGAAGATCCATCGAATTGGGCTGGAACTGATCCTCCTGAATCGGCCATTTTTCCGATGAATAGATCACTCCCGCATCCGCCAGGCGCTTGAGGTGCTGAACGGGCAACACGCCTCGGGTTCGAATGGACAGTCGGTCTCCTTTTTTGGTCATATCAGATGGGTTCGACACCGGCTAATTGATGGATGATGCGCCATTCGCTGGCGGTGACGGGATGGATCGACAACCGGGTTCCTCGTTGAAGAAGGATCATGGACTCCAGTCCGGATGTCTGTTGTAAGGTTTCGCGCAAGACAGGTGCTGGGAAGATCTGAGCCAGTTTCACATCCACCAATATCCACCGGGGGTTATCGGTTGGTGTGGTGGCGTCGTAATAGTCGGAATCGGGATCGAATTGGGTCGGATCGGGATAGGGTTCGGACGCGACGACCGCCGTTCCGGCGATGCATAACGGATTCGCGTTGCTATGATAGAACAGGATCCCATCTCCGACTTTCATGCTGTCGCGCATGTAATTGCGGGCTTGGTAATTGCGCACCCCTTCCCATTTTGTGGTCTGATTGGGTGATGCGGCAAGATCTTGGATACCAAATACGTCGGGCTCGGATTTCATGAGCCAATAGTTGCGTTCTGACATGGCCTGAAGTTAGTATTTTTCCGCCATGAAATATCCTTTGTTCTTGATTCTGGGCCTGCTTGCACTAGCGTCGTGCTCCTCCAAAAAAACAGGAACCATCATGGTTCTGACCACGACAGATTTGCATGGCTGGGTGCTCTCATGGGATTATGCCCGTGACATAGCCGAGCCACGAAACGGACTCGAGCGCGTGGCCACGCTCGTCGATTCCATACGTCGCTCCGCCCCCAACGCCTTACTCATCGACGCCGGCGACTGGCTTCAAGGCAACAGTTTTGCGGCCTACTTCGCCGAACAGGCTCCCGAGTCCAAAGATTATCCACTGCTCCGGGTCGCCGACATGCTCAAATACGACGCCTTCGTACTCGGCAACCATGAATTCAACTATGGCTTGGATTACCTGAACACCCGCATCAGTCAGAGCAAAACGCCGGTCATCGGCGCGAACATCTATAAGCATGGCACGGATTCCACCGCTTATACGCCTTATCTGATGAAGGACGTCGACGGATTCAAGGTCGCGATCCTCGGCATCACCACGCCCGGAACCATGGTCTGGGATCGTCAGCATGTGCAGGGAAAGATCGAGGTACGCGACGCCCTCATCGATACACGCAAATGGGTGGCATCGCTGCGTGAGCTTGGCGCAGAGGTGATCGTGGTCCTCGCCCATACCGGCTACGACGGCGCATCTTCCTATCATGATGCCGAAATCGGACGCGAAAATGTGGGCAAAGCGATACTGGATTCGATTCCGGATGTGGATCTGCTGGTCTTCGGTCACTCGCATCGGGTGACGCAAGGACCCGATCACATCCAAGCCGGCCGCTGGGCCTCGCATCTGGGCGAAGCCAAATTATATGTGCGTCGCACGGATGATGGGGATGTCGTGGTCGATTCCATCCAGACCAAAGCGCATGCCGTTGTAAATGCGGCGCCATCGGCCCGTGTGCGGGAATTGGTGGCAGAAGAACATGAATTGGTTCGAAGCCATGTGAATGCGCACATCACCAACATTACCGAAGAATGGACATCCGCGGATGCGAGATTGGTCGATGCGCCGATCGTGGATCTCATCCATCATGTGCAGTTCAAGGTGACCAACGCGGAATTGTCCGCTGCGTCCGCCTTCACCACCAATGCGACCTTCACCCCGCCTTCGCTCACCCGGCGCGACCTGGCCGCGATCTACCCCTATGAAAACAAATTGTATGTGATCGAGATCAACGGCAAGCAACTGCGCGACTATTTGGAATACACGAGCAACTACTATCTGGTGAACACCGAAGCCGGAACGCCGTTGTTGAACCGCTCCTGGCCGGGATATAATTTCGATACGGTGAATGGCGTGGAGTACGAATTGGACCTCCGCAAAGAACCGGGCTCACGCTTGGTGTATCTGCGTCGCAACGGACGCGCGGTACGCAACACTGACACGTTCACAATGGCGGTGAACTCCTACCGCGCCGAAGGCGGAGGCGGGTTCACGATGCTGGCCGGATCACCTGTGACCTGGCGCTCGGATGTGTCCGTCAAGCAGATGCTCGAAACCGAACTCAGAAGTGTGGACACCCTTCGTGTCGAGGATGTCCATAGTGTGAATTGGAAACTGCGGTATTAGAAGCTAGATGCATCAAGCATCCCGCTTCTACCATCCCGCATCCCGCTTCTTCACCTTTCCCACACATTATTCGACCGATCCTTATCAGGGAAGTGAACCTCCGGATCGATTTCGACCTTCACGATGCCGGTATGTGGGACGGATTGGTCGATATTGCCTCCGGATGACAGGACGCGATCGATCGGAATCGTCACATCATGCGTCGCTCCTGATGCTAAGGTGATTCGAAGCAGGTACGGCATTGGGTTTTGTCCGAGATCGGCGAGTTTGATGATGGAATTACGACCATGCTCGGTCACCGACACCACGCTCTGATCCAGCACTCCGGTTTCGTAGTACCACGGACGCCAGAACCAGGTCAGATCCTGACCCGATTTCGCATTGAAGAAGGCAAACATATCGTATGGCGACATGTGTTTGTATTTCCACGTCTGCAGCAGATCCAAGTAGATCTCACGGAACGTCTCTTCGCCCAGTACGCCGCGAAGCGCCATCAAGACGGTCGCTGGTTTGTTGTAGGAAGCGATTCCGAACGCCGGACCCGGATAGTGATAATCCGAACGACGCATCATTTCTCCCTCCATTTCAGTCCCGGCGATACGCAGATATCCTGCAGCCGTTCCGACATGGGCTCGCTCAACGTCACGGAAATCCGCATTCGCGAAATTGGTATGAAATGTGGTGAATCCTTCATCAATCCAACTATAACGGCGTTCGTCGGTGCTCACGATCATGGGAATCCACATATGGGCCAATTCGTGGGCGGTCACGCTTTGCAAGCCGGCAGCGCTGGACCGATTGTAATCGCCGATAAGGGTCATCATCGGATATTCCATCCCTCCGCCAATGATGTTTCCCGCTTCGACAGCGGTCATATGCGGCCATGGGTAAGGAATTCCGGTGTATTCGGAAAAATATGTGATGGCGTGCTGCGAATAACGAACCGCCGATTTCCAAAGCGGCGCGGTATCGCGATACAACGCGTTAATGCGGGCATATCCGTTACCGGCCGGCGTGCGGGCGCTGTCCCAATAGGATGCGCGGGTGATGGAAACGGCCACATCCCGCACCTTCGTCGATTTGAATTTCCAAACCAAGGATTCGGCATTGGTTGATGTGGTGGCCACATCCCCGAAATCTTGCGCGGTGATCACATTCACAACGTCGTCGCTGGTCATGGCGCGGTTGTAACGCTCCAGAATGTGCGGCGCGAAGTTCTCATCCGCATTCAACAGATCGCCGGTAGCCAGAACGATCCAATCGCCGGGCATATGGATTTCGAGATCGTAGTCGGCAAAACCATGATAGAATTCGGCGTTTAGCTTAAACGGATCGGGATGCCAGCCAAGCATGTCGTCGTACACGGCCATTTGCGGATACCAGTATGCCAGAAAAAAGAGATCGTCGGTGTCATACCCCATCCGCCCACCACCTCCGGCTTGCGGAATCTTGAAACTCCAGGATAGGCTGATGTCGGTAGTGGAACCTGGGTAGACAGGACTTGAAGGCACAACAACCAAACGTGTGTCGTAAATCACATAACGTGGCCCGCGAGCCCTTCCGGTTTCCAGCGTTTCTCCATTGACGGTGACACCTGAAACATTGACTCCTTCCGTGATTTCCGCGGCCTCATTGCGCATAGAACCGGGAGCATGCACATTTTGATACAGATCCAGATGCAGATTGGTAAGCGTATCGGGGGAATGGTTGGTATATCGGATGGTGATATCCCCTTTCAGCGTTTTGTTGACTTCATCGATCGTCGCGCGGATGGTATACTGCGAATATTGTTGCCAATATGCCGCGCCTGGTTTTCCATCTGCCGTGCGGGTGCCTTTTTCGATCGCCCGTTGAATGGATACCGGTTGTGTGATGGGATTCACCTGATAGCGCACCGGTTGGGCCACCACGGATGAAACGATGAGAAGAAAAAAAAGTGTTGTGTAGATGGATTTCATATGCATTCTGTGTGCCTGTGAGTTCGTTCGCTGAATATAAGGCTACCAATCACACATCAAATGAGCATGAAAATCGCCATTTTCCTTTTTTTACTATCCGGATGTTCCCATGCTGAACTGGAACAACCGCCCATGATGTTCAGCTATGACATATTAATGGATACCGTTATGACCGATAAAGTCGTTAAAACCGACGCCGAATGGCGCGCACAACTCACACCCGAAGAGTACAAGATTCTACGTGATAAGGGCACGGAATTTCCCTTCCGCGGCAAATACAACAAAGCCACAACAGAAGGCATCTATGTTTGCGCCGGTTGCGGAACGCCGCTGTTTCACTCCGATACGAAGTATGACTCCGGATCGGGTTGGCCAAGCTTCTGGGCTCCTCTGCAAGAAGAACATGTGGCCTTGAAAGAAGACAACAGTTATTTCATGAAACGAACCGAAGTGGTGTGCGCTCGATGTGATGGTCACCTCGGCCATGTGTTCGACGACGGCCCGAAACCTACCGGTTTGCGTTACTGTCTGAACTCCTCCGCCCTCAAATTAGTGGAAAAACCATAATCAGCTTGGCACGGGATTTGTTTCTAAATCTCATGATTATGTATAGCCCAATCACAATGGAAGAAAAAGCTCGTTGATTCGGGCTTTTTTTGTTTTCACGCTATCTTTGTGTTGGCATAACCCGATACTTTTTCCAAAATCCAATGGCGTCGTTGTTGATCGTTGATGATGAGAAAGCGATACGAAAGCAGTTGATGTGGCAATTAACCGACATGTTTTCGGTGTATGAAGCCGAGAATGTCGACCAAGCCAAACAGATCTGCTCCAAGACGAGCATCGACATCATCCTGATCGACTTGCATCTCCCTCCCGACCTGTCGTCGCCACGCTCCGGCAAGGATATGCTTTCCTACATCCGCATCCAGCATCCCGGCATCATTCCGATCATCATGACCGGCCTTGCGGATCCCATACTATCTCTGAATGTGATCGACATGGGTGCTTGGGATGTCTTCACGAAACCCATCAATCCCGACGAGCTCACCATTGTCATGAAACGCGCCTTGCGCTTGCGAGACCTATCCAACGAGCTCGAAAGCTTTAAGACGAACCGGGGTGCCACGACCAGCGACTCCATCATCGGTCAGAGCGAGGAAATCAACCAGCTTCGCGACATGATTTCGCAGGTGGCTCCCACCGACGCGTCGGTTCTGATCACGGGCGAAAGCGGCACTGGAAAAGAGTTGGTGGCGGAAGCGATCCATCGCCAATCCCTTCGTTCCAAAAAGCCGTTCATTGCCGTTAACTGCGCGGCTTTAAGTGATTCCTTGATCGAAGATGAGCTGTTCGGACACGAATCGGGCGCGTACACCGGCTCTAAAGGTCCGCGCAAAGGCAAATTCGAACTGGCCGACAACGGTACCATTTTCCTAGACGAAGTGGCCGAACTCTCCCCTGCCGCACAGGCCAAATTATTGCGGGTTCTGCAAGAAGGAACCTTGGAACGCCTCGGCAGCGAGCGGTCCATTAAAGTGGATGTTCGCGTGATCGCGGCCACCCACCAGAATCTGCCCGATCGCGTGGCGAAGGTCCACTTCCGCGAAGATCTCTACTATCGCTTAAGCGTGATTCCCATCGAAGTGCCTCGCTTGGCGGATCGCGGCGACGACATCGTGATCCTTTCCCAGCATTTTCTCACCCATTTTCAGAAGCGCCTCAACCGGGATGCCTTGCGGTTTCATGACGATGCGATTCGGCTGATGAGAGCGTATGCCTGGCCAGGAAATGTGCGCGAGTTGAAAAACATGGTGGAACGCATCTCGATTTTGGCGAAATCGAAAGTCATCGAAAGTCAGGATCTTCCAAAAGAACTGCGAGGCGGAGACGCGCTTACGTTCAAATCCCGTCCACCTAAAGAGTCTTTACTGCAAGATGGCGTATCGTATGAAACGGCTGTGAACGAGTACCGGAAAGCCTTGCTGACCAAAGCATTGGAGGTTCACAAATCCAAATCGAAAGCAGCTCAGGCTCTCGGAATCAACCGCTCCTATTTGTACGAATTGCTTGAAAAGTTGGACATTCCGTTCACTTAAAACGACATCCTGTAGGATTTAAACGACGATTGTCGCCCTTGAATCTCGGCCCATCGCGTTCAATTCGGGTTGGCATGCTTTATGATATGGGATAGGTCATGAATCCGACCCTCCTGATCGTAGATGACGACATCCAAGTTGTGAAGCAACTGATGTGGTCGTTTCATGACCAATTCAACGTGGTCCATGCGTTGACCGAACAGGACATCGACGATTGTGTTTCGCTGTATCAACCGATCGCGGCGCTCATCGACATGCATCTGCAGCCGACATTGCAATCGGCAACAACTGGCCTAAACCATGTTCGACATTTGCATACATCGCAACCGGACTTGCTGATCATCGCGATATCGGTGAGTCAGAATCCTGGACTTCCCTCCGCGGCATTGGAAGCCGGAGCGGCCACATTCCTCCAAAAACCGTTCACCAGCGATCAACTTCGAGACGTTCTATCGCGGCATGCCTGATCAGGACGCGCGGTTGTATTCGAAGACGTAATCTTTGCGTCCGAATTTCTTCAAGGTTCGGTAATGCGAGCCGATCGCCTGAAACAGCGTTTCGTGGTTGTTATACACGATTCCGTGCTTTTTGGCCACTTCCTCCACAATCGGACTGATGTTTTCATAATGGATGCTGCACACCCGAGGAAACAGGTGATGCTCAATCTGATAATTCAGCCCGCCGATGTACCAATTCAGGAATTTGTTGCTTCGCGCGAAATTGTTCGTGGTTTCCATCTGATGCACGAACCATGCGTTTTCGATGAACCCTTTCTCATTCTGTGTGGGGTGATCGGTCTCTTCAACCACATGCGCGAGTTGGAAGATGACACCGAGGATGAGTCCGGCCGTCATATGCACAGTTAAGAAGCCGATGACGAACTGCATCACTGTGATATCCAAAATCAGTAATGGCAATACGATTTGATAGGAATAGGTGATGGCTTTCGAAACGAACAGAAACGCCCACTCTTTCGCTGGATGTTGCTTGTTCTCGTACGGACCCAATTCGCGCGAGAAGAAATATTTGTAATCTTTGATGAACAACCAGAACAGGGTCGCAAAACTGTAGGCAAAAAAGGCCAACACATGCTGGAAGCGATGCGCCCAATGATAGGGCATGCTTGGACTTAGACGGATGAATTCAGCCACTTCCAAGTCTTCGTCATGCCCATGGATGTTCGTGTAGGTATGATGGATGATGTTATGTGTGATTTTCCAAATGTACCCGTTCGCGCCTAATACGTCGAAACTGTATCCGAGCCATTGATTCACGCGCGGGTTTTCAGAATAGGCACCATGAAGCGCATCGTGTGCGATGGAAAAGCCGATTCCGGCCATAGCCACACCCATCAGAACGCACAGCAGCCACATGCCCCAGAGCGGAAGCAAGCCTGTCATGATGATCAGATACGAACCGAAATACACACCAAAAATCGTGAAGGTTTTCACAATCATGCTGGTATTGGCATGTTGGGAAATCCCTTTTTCCTTGAAATAATCTTTGACCCGTGATTTGACTTCTTTCGAGAAATCCGGGTTCAATTGATTCTGAAACGTGACCGCACGATTTGCCATACGACGAGTATCCCTTATGCCTTATTTCTAACTACATGAAAATAAGAAGGTTTTAAACCGAAAGGGAGCGCGGAATCGTAAAAATAAAGACCGACCCCTTCCCTACTTCCGATTCGGCCCAAATGCTTCCCTGATGGCTTAGCACATAGGTGCGGCACAGATTCACACCCACGCCCGACCCACGTTCACCAGCTGTACCGGGTTCGGATTCGAAGGCCGTCACCCACAGACGCTCAAGCTTATCTTTCGACATTCCGATTCCCTCATCTTTCACGCTGAATCGCACATTGTCGTTTTCATACACCACGCTCACATGGATGTGGCCACCCGCATTGGAAAACTTGATGGCGTTGTTGATGAGATTCCGCAGAATGGTCTCGATCATGTTCTTGTCGGCAACAAAGGAGATGTCATGCGGGCAATCCACACTCAATGTCAGTGATTTCTGCTTCGCCGGATTGGTGAACAGGTCGCAAACACCCTTCACAATCGGAAACACCATCATCGGTTGCAGCACCATTCTCACATCTTTGGACTGGCTTTTCAACCAAGCCAAGAGGTCTTCCATCAGATTGTAGGTCTGAGTCGTGCTCGTTGAAATCATCCCGATGAATTCTCGAAGTTCCTCTTGCGTGATCAGATCGAAATCCGATTCCATGATCTGCAACAAGCCCATGTTCCCGCCGATCATGTTTCGAAGATCATGCGACAAAACCGATAGCAACTTCGTTTTTTCGTTGTTCAGATAATCCAGCTGCTCGTTCTTATCGGCGATCATACGGCGTTGGATGTCCAATTTCACATGCGTGCTGATGCGTTGCAGCAATTCCTGCCGCACGAAGGGCTTCAACACATAATCGACCCCGCCTGCCTCAAAGCCTTGCACCACATCTTTCGTGTCGTTTTTGGCGGTGAGGAAAATGATGGGGATGTCGGCCATGGCCGGATCCGCTTTCAGGATGGCCGCCGCTTCGAAACCCGACATTTCCGGCATCATCACATCCATCAAGATCAGATTGGGTCGATTCGCTTTGGCCGCTTTGATGGCTTTCTCCCCGCTATCGGCGATCACCAGCTTGTATTCCCCCTTGAGAACGGCCGCCACCAGCTGCAAGTTTTTGGGTTGGTCATCCACGACCAAAACGAGAGGTTTGTCTGTGCTCATGCTCCCAACTGGCTGAAGGATCGAAGCAGGGATGGAAGCGCATCGAAATCGAATGCCTCATTCGCGGCTTTGAGTTTGTCTATATAGGAGTTCAATTCAGGGATGTCGTGTCCGCGCTTGGCCAAATCCAATTCGGTGATGATGAGGTCGATTTCATCCATCACCGGAATTTCAGACAGTAGTCTCATTCTTGGACCATAAACCAGTTTCAATTCTTCCAAAAACGCGCTTTGCGCCGGATCGGATGGCGGCTGATCCACTACGGATGCGGTTTTGCTCATTGCACCTCCCACAATGGGAAGAATCTTCGCCAGGGTCTCGAACAGAAAGGATTTACGCAACGGCTTAAGCAAGAATCCATCGAAGAGATGTTCACTGGCTTCCATTTCGTGGGTGAGCATCGACGCGGTGAAGGCCAACACCGGAATCTTGCTGACTTCCGGATCTTCGCGCAACAATCGCGTCGCCTCGGTGCCATTGAGTCGAGGCATCCGAATGTCCATCAGAACCACATCCGGTCTCTTCTCTTTGACAATGCGAATCGCCTCATCGCCGTCATCCGCTTTCAGAATGTTGATCGGCTGTCCTTTCAAGTACGATACGATCAGTTGGATGTTGATCTCGATGTCGTCGGCAACCAAGATTGTAGCGGGTTGGAATTCGATATCATTGAAATTTTGCTGATCGACATCATCATCAACATCCAACTCGCGAACGGGAACTTGCCTGAGATCAATCGAGAACGTACTCCCTTTTCCAAGTTCGCTAGTCATCGTGATATGTCCGTTCATCAAATGCGCCAATTTCTGAGAAATCGACAAACCGAGGCCGGTTCCTCCAAACTTGCGGTTTTCACCATTGCTGGCTTGGCTGAAGGAGTCAAAAATGGTGGTTTGGTCCATTACCGACACCCCGATACCGGTATCGATCACTTTGATATTCAGATCGAACAATTGCTCTTCTTGGTCGCTTAGACTACCAGAGACCTCGATCGCAATACGTCCACGTTGCGTGAATTTGACGGCATTCCCGACCAGATTCAACACGATTTGGCGGAACCGAAGCTCATCTAACAAAAATGTGGTCGGAAATTGGTTTGGTATGATCACTTCAAAACCCAACTCCTTTTTTTCCAGCTCATGCTTGAACAAGGATCCCACCGCGTGGATGATGTCGCTCAACCGCACCGGTTTGGGTTCAAGGCTCAGTCGACCGGCTTCAATCTTCGACAGATCCAACAAATCGTTGATCAGATGA